>CALMDN010000398.1 GCA_937864935.1 uncultured Bacteroidales bacterium | reverse complement strand
TGCAATGTTCATTCCGAATTCGAGGTTTTTCGACTTCACCAGCTCTTCAAGCTCGGTCAGAGATTTTTTACCGAAATTGCGGAATTTCAAAAGGTCATTTTTGTTGTATGATACAAGTTCACCCAGGGTTTCAACGTCTGCAGCTTTCAGGCAGTTAAGAGCACGTACTGAAAGATCCATATCGACCAGCTTGGTTTTCAGCAACTGGCGTATATGCAGTGAGGTTTCGTCAAACTCTTCAGCCACGGCCTTTTCTTCAGTATCAATGGTGATTTTCTCATCAGAGAACAGCATAAAGTGGTGAATGAGAATCCTGGCCGACTCTTTCAGTGCTTCTTTCGGAGCAATGGAACCATCGGTAATGATTTCGAGAATGAGCTTCTCATAGTCAGTTTTCTGCTCTACGCGGAAATTTTCTATGGTATACTTAACATTCTTGATGGGTGTATGAATGGAGTCAATGGCAATGGTGCCAATGGGTGCGCCTGCTACCTTATTTTCTTCAGCAGGAACATATCCGCGCCCTTTGTCAATCGTCAGATCAACGGTGAGCTTAACGGAGGGTTCCATATGACAAATTTCCACTTCAGGATTGAGAACCTGAAAAACAGAGAGAAATTTATTCAGATCACCGGCGTTGAAAACATCCTGACCCTGAATTACCAGGTGAACTTTTTCACTGGTTTCAGAATCCAGCAATCTTTTAAAGCGAATCTTTTTCAGATTCAGAATAATGTCGGTAACATCCTCAACCACTCCCTTTATCGAGGAGAACTCCATATCAACACCTTCAATTTTCACTGAGGTAATTGCGAATCCTTCGAGCGATGAAAGCAGAATGCGTCTCAGGGCATTGCCGATTGTAATTCCGAAACCCGGTTCAAGAGGCCTGAACTCAAACACGCCCTTCGAATCATCGGCTTCGACCATTATAACCTTTTCAGGCTTTTGAAATGCTAATATTGCCATAGTTTCTTCCTCTTGTGTGATGAATTTGTTGACCAATAAAACCGTTACTTAGAATACAACTCAACGATAAGCTGCTCTTTGATATTTTCAGGAATATCTTCACGGGCCGGAAGGCTGGCAAGTTTACCTTTCATCTGGGTGCTATCCCACTCTAACCAGGGATAGGTGTTGCGTTTTGAAGCGAGGGCATTCTGAATAACCTCAAGAGACTTTGATTTTTCCCTTACTGCGATTTCATCACCGACTTTTACTTCATAGGAAGGTACATTCACCACTGAACCGTTTACAACGATATGGCAGTGTGTCACCAACTGACGGGCGGCATTGCGTGAAGGAGAAATCCCCAAACGATAAACCACGTTGTCAAGTCTTGATTCGATCAACTGAAGCAGTACCTCACCGGTAATGCCTTTTTTACGGCTGGCTTTATGGAAAGTGTTTTTAAACTGTTTCTCAAGAATGCCATAAGTGTATTTGGCTTTCTGTTTTTCCTGAAGCTGTGTACCGTATTCTGAAAGCTTTTTACGCCTTTTCGAATTCCCGTGCATTCCCGGTCCGTAGTTTTTCTTTTCGAAATACTTGTCTGGTCCGTAAATCGGATCTTTGAACTTGCGTGCAATTTTGGTTTTTGGACCTATGTACCTGGCCATAATTACTTTTTATTTAATGATCTTTGTTTTTCTTCATCCTGTGCAGCATCATACTGTAACAAACCTGTGAAAGTCCAGTACATCTGCTGCTGTTCAGCCAACATTATACCCTTCTCCTTTTCGGAGGACGGCAACCATTGTGTGGCAGAGGAGTAACATCCATAATCTCAGTTACTTCGATACCAGCTGAATGAATGGTTCTGATCGCTGATTCCCTACCCGAACCCGGGCCTTTTACGAATACCTTAACCTTCCTCAGGCCCAGGTCGTAAGCAACCTTTGAACAATCGGTGGCAGCCATCTGAGCTGCATAGGGAGTATTTTTCTTGGATCCTCTGAAGCCCATCTTACCGGCCGACGCCCAACTGATCACCTGTCCCGAATTGTTGGTAAGGGAGATAATGATGTTGTTGAACGAAGCGGTTACGTAAGCGTGACCAACAGGATCAACTTTAACAACTCTTTTCTTTGATGTTTTAGCAGTTTTTGCCATAACAATTTTTTTTCGACAATACGGTTTATTATTAAACGAAGGCTAAAAAGCAGTTTTTTAACCTTTGGTTGCCTTCTTCTTGTTGGCAACAGTTTTCTTCTTACCCTTGCGGGTACGGGCATTGTTCTTGGTGCTCTGTCCGCGCAGCGGAAGTCCCAGACGGTGCCTGATTCCACGGTAGCAACCAATGTCCATCAGTCGTTTGATGTTTGTCTGTACTTCTGAACGAAGTGCACCTTCAACCTTTATCTGATCGCCAATGATTGTACGGATGGCATTCTGTTCATCGTCGTTCCAGTCCTGTACTTTCTTGTTGAAATCAACACCAGCCTTGGTCAGAATCATCTGAGCCGTGCTGCGTCCGATTCCATAGATGTAGGTCAGGCCTATTTCACCTCTTTTATTCTTGGGTATGTCAATACCAGCAATACGTGCCATATATTGTTTTATTTGGAGTTAATCGATTAACCTTGCCTTTGTTTGTACTTCGGGTTCTTTTTGTTGATAATGTACAACCGTCCCTTCCTTCTGACGATCTTACAGTCAGGTGTTCTCTTCTTAACAGATGCTCTTACTTTCATTTTTCAGGTTTGTTTTTTATTTGTATCTGAAAATTATTCTTCCTTTTGACAGGTCGTATGGCGACATTTCGAGCTTCACCTTATCCCCGGGCAGTATCTTTATGTAGTGCATTCTCATTTTACCTGAGATATGCGCTGTAATGATGTGCCCGTTCTCCAGCTCAACACGGAACATTGCGTTACCCAATGATTCGGTTACGGTTCCATCCTGTTCTATCGAAATTTGTTTCGCCATTTATTGTTTTGTTTGTGTATTCAGTTTCAGTACTTCCTCGATCTCGTCAAAAGAAGAAAGTATTTCAGTTTTCCCGTTCATGATGGCAATTGCATGCTCATAATGTGCCGAGGGCCTGTTGTCAGCAGTTCTGATGGTCCAGCCGTCCTTTTCCTGAACAACCGATCTGCCCCCAAGATTAATCATCGGTTCAATACAGATGACCAGTCCGGGCTGCAGCATTGTTCCGACCCCGCGCTTCCCGTAATTGGGAACCTCCGGCTTTTCGTGCAGATGCCTGCCTAACCCATGCCCTACCAGATCACGTACCACCGAATAACCAAAACTTTCAACATAGGTCTGAATTTCAAAACCTATGTCTCCGGTCCGCTTACCGGCAGTTGCCGCACTGATTCCTCTGTACAGCGACTCTTTGGTCCGATCCATCAGCAGCCTGACTTCTTCGCTGACTTCTCCTACTGCAAATGAGTAGGCAGAATCACCATAGAATCCGTTCAGGATAACACCGCAATCAACAGAAACCAGGTCTCCGTCTTTCAGCTCCCGATTGCCCGGAATTCCATGAACCACCACCTCGTTTACCGAGATGCAGAGTGTGGCAGGGAAACCTCCGTAACCTTTAAAACCCGGAACTGCATGGTGATCACGAATAAATGTTTCAGCAATCCTGTCCAGCTCAATGGTTTTTACACCGGGCTTTATATGTCTGGCTACTTCGGCCAGGGTTTTACCAACAAGTAAAGAACTTAACCGTATTAATTCAATCTCTTCTTCTGTCTTGTAATGAATCATCCTACAAGTCCTGATCAGTTTTCAACGTTAACTCAGGTTAACCGAAGAACGTCCCTTGATACGGCCTGATTTGGTCAGTCCGTCGTAATGCCTCATCAGGAGATGACTTTCGATCTGCTGCAACGTATCCAGCACAACACCCACCATAATCAGCAGTGAAGTACCTCCGTAGAAATTCGCAAACTGCTGGGT
>CALMDN010000397.1 GCA_937864935.1 uncultured Bacteroidales bacterium | reverse complement strand
ACGGAGGCTTTAAATGTACCGATTGTCATTCAAGTGATTATGTCAATTTCCCCCACCCCGCCAGTGTAAAATTTGAATCTAAGTATACCTGCCTCGACTGTCACGGAGGTGATGAGCAATATGCGTCATTCCATTTTGAAACCATTGATGAGGAGTATGCAAGAAGCGTTCATGCTGACAGCCTGGGTGAAGAATTCACCTGCTGGAGCTGCCACAATCCGCATACCTACAAACTCACAGAAAAAGATAATTCGATTAAGAATCTGGTTGCCTATAACAACAGCATGTGTCTCAAGTGCCACGGTAATACAGCGGTTTGTGGCACCCTGACTGATAAAAACATTACCAACCTGATCGATAAACACGACTGGCTGCCGAATCAGGCACTCCATTTTCAGAAAGTACGGTGTATTGACTGCCATGCTGCCCAAAACGACAGCCTGATGGTCGCCCACCTGATCAAACCTTCCGCAGATGCAGTGAAGAAATGTGTGGAATGCCATTCTACCAATTCCATTCTGATGTCATCGTTATACAAACATGCAGCAAGGGAGAAACGAAACGAACTGGGTTTCTACAACGGAGTAATTACCAATGAAGCCTATATCATAGGTGCCAATCGCAACTACTACCTGAATGTTGCAAGTATCGCCCTATTCGCGTTAACCCTGCTGGGAATCGGAATTCACACAATATTACGGATTTTAAAAAATCGCAGAAATGCAGACAAATAAACTCTACCTCTACCCGGTCTGGGTCAGGCTGTGGCATGTTATGAATGCACTGATGTGCCTCACACTGATCATTTCAGGAGTCAGCATGCAATACTCCAACCCTGAATACCCTTTTATTCGTTTTGATCTGGCTGTCAGTATGCACAACCTCAGCGGGGTTATTCTTTCCGCCTCTTACCTGATGTTCTTTATCGGGAACCGGTTTACTGCCAACGGCAAGCATTACAGGATCAGGATCAAAGGACTGATCGATTCTCTGATGAAACAGGCAAGGTATTATGCTTTCGGCATATTCAAAGGAGAACAGCCCCCTTTCCCTGTTTCAACCGAAATGAAATTTAACCCGCTGCAACGGTTCACCTACGGACTCACCATGTATTTTTTTGTACCCCTGGTGCTTATTACCGGTTGGGCCCTGCTTTTTCCTGAAACCATTGTTACCAACTTTTTCGGATTCGGAGGTATACAGGCAACCAGTCTTTTGCATGCAACTGCCGGATTCCTGATTTCACTTTTTCTCATTATACATGTGTATTTCTGCACCATTGGTCACTCTCCGTCGAGCAATTTCAAGAGTATGATCGACGGGTACCATGAAGCACATTAACTGAACCAGAACAATCACGCTTACCCAATTCACATAAACACAAACAAAAACAATTTAACATGAACCGAAAATCTCTATTTCTAACCCTGCTGACAGCTGGAATGCTCATCGCGGGCAACCTCTTCATTACAGGTTGTGTGAAAGAAGGCCCTGCCGGTAAAGACGGTCTGAATGGTGCTGACGGAGCAGATGGTGCAGATGGACTGGATGGAACTGCCACCTGTATGACCTGCCACAGCCCCGACGGAATTGAACTGGCTGCTACCCAGTACGAATTATCGAAACACATGTATGGCGAGGCTGCCTTTGAGGAAGCCGGAAGTACCACCTGCGGACCCTGTCACTTGTCAGAAGCATTCAAGTATGTTTGCCTCAACAACACACCTTCTACCTTTACCCTGAATTCAACCACCAACAAGTATGTAAATGACTATTTTGTGGCACCAACGGCCGCTTATGGAGAAATCACCTGCGGTACCTGCCACAGCAGCATCCATACAACCTATGGCGAAGGTGATCTTGCACTCACAACGGTGGCTCCGGTTGCTATGAGTATGTGGGCAGGTGCAAAAACCATCAATTTAACTGCCGATGGCGGTCGCAGCAACCTTTGTGTAAAATGTCACCAGCCGCGTCCGTTCACCGCTTCTGCCGGTGATGGCAATGTGCTGGATTATGTAGGGCTGGCAACCAACCCAACCGCCACCTTCTATAACCCTGACGGAACCGGTAACAAACTGAGACCGGGTTACAGGACACACACCCACTACGGTACTGCCGGAGCTGTTTTTGCCGGTATAGGTGGTGTTGAATTCGGCGGACTTGCCTATGAAAATTCAGCACACACTGCCCTGGCCTCCTGTCAGGATTGCCATATGGCCACCATGCAGGGTAAAGCCGGCGGACATACCTTCTTCGCCAAAGGCAACTTCAACGGATGCAACGCCGACGGATGTCATACTGAAGCCAGTGCTACTTCCGATGGGCTGTGGGTTAACCCCAGGGCTGAGATCAAAACGCTGCTCGATAACCTTGCTGCTGCTCTTACCATCAATGGTGTGGAAATTCTGAACAGAAACCCGGATGCCGAACACAACCTCTGGGCTGCCAATACCACCAACAAATACGATGGTTACCTGAATATTTACGACCCGATCAACAATCCTGACGGGCCTACCAACAATCCTACCGTATTCCAGAATCCAAGTCCTTCAAACTCCTGGACACAGGCCCAGAAAGACTATAACCTTACTCTACCGAAGGTTTACCTGACCAATGCACAAATGGGCGCCATCATCAACTTCCAGCTGTGCCTCAGAGATTACAGCCTCGGCATTCACAATTATAAATATACCAAAGCCCTCCTCACCAATTCAATTACTGTACTGAATTCAAAGGGAGTTTAATCACTCCGGGAGGTACTACAGAAAGCCGCTGCAAATGATGCAGCGGCTTTTTGCTTTTTAACCTATGCTTTGCTCTTCAATTCCCCTACCTGACAAAGAACATTCAATCGTTATTTCCTGCCGGAAGTGATGTACCCCCGGGTTTTCAATGATCTGTATCATCAGGGTCAGATCACAAAATCAATGAGAACAAACAGGCAAATCATCACAGTCTGAATTATCTATCATATATATATAATTACCTTTGAGAACTGGGTCATTGTACATCGCGGGCTACCGGGTTTACAATCTCAACAGGCAATTCAGTCAATCGGGTTACTAAAGTATTCATTCACCTATCCAAATCCACTACCATGAAAAACGCAACCTTAATTCCTGCAATACTTTTTGCTTGTTTGTTACTGATGTACAGCCCTGTTTTACAGGCGCAGAAGGCAGGGGGTCCCTGGAACATACCCGCAAAATACAAAACCATGAAAAGTACAGTGAAGCCTGCAGATGCTTCGGTGATGACCACCGGGAAAGAGCTGTACAACAAGCATTGCAAATCGTGTCATGGTTCAAAAGGGCTTGGTGACGGACCCAAATCTGCCACTCTGGAAACCCTGGTACCACCTTTCAACACGAAAACTTTCACCGCACAGACCGATGGTGAAATATACTACCAGACATTCATCGGCCGCGATGAGATGCCAAATTTTGAAAAGAAAATCACCGACGAAGGTGACCGTTGGGCTCTGGTAAACTTTATCCGGACCCTGAAATAGATATTACCCGATCCACAATCAATCGCACAGGGCATT
>CALMDN010000396.1 GCA_937864935.1 uncultured Bacteroidales bacterium | reverse complement strand
AGAATGGTGCCTTCTATCCGCTCTTCCGGTTTATACTGATAGCCCGTCCATTTCCGGTTGTTCACAAAGTCATAAAGCTCCTGCTGAAGGGTCTCAAAAATCTTCTTTTCGGTACCTTCCACCTTGGGAGAGGTTACCTGAAGCGTTACATTAAATTCCTGGGCATAAATACCTGAAAATAAAAGAACGGCAAGTATCGTAAGAAACAATTGCTTCATAGACCAATCAGATTTAATTGTTGTTGTTCAGCATACCGGCTACCTTATCAACGACGACAGCTGCGATTTCCGTTTTGCTCAGCAACGGGGTCTGTACCGTACTGCCATCAGCGGAAATCAGGGTCACCTTGTTTGTGTCGGTGCCAAAACCGGCACCTTCATCGTTCAAAGAATTTAAAACGATCAGATCAAGGTTTTTATTTTTGAGTTTGATGGATGCGTTGACAAATTCGTTTTCCGTTTCCAGCGCAAAGCCCACCAGCAGTTGATTCCCTTTCTTGAGTTTCCCCATACCGGCGAGAATATCGGTGGTTGGTTTCAGCTGAATCACAATGTCTGCACCTGCTTTCTTTATTTTCTGCGCTTCCGCCTTTAAAGGGGTATAATCAGCCACAGCAGCCGACATGATTGCTGCATCGCAGGCCGGAAAAGCTTCCAGACAGGCATCCGCCATCTGCGCAGCGGTGTTCACCTTGAGTATGTTAACTCCCGGATGGTCCAGGGTGAGTGAAACCGGACCCGATACGAGGGTTACCTCTGCCCCCCTGTCGGCCAATTGCGTGGCAATGGCATATCCCATTTTGCCGGAGGAGTGATTTCCTATAAATCTCACAGGATCAATGGGTTCGAAAGTAGGGCCTGCCGATACCAGGACCTTTCGCCCCTTCAGGTCATTTTTTTTTTCGAAGAACTCCGCGATGGTTCTGAAAATGACTTCGGGTTCTTCCATACGGCCGGCACCCACCAGGCCGCTCGCCAGTTCACCTTCGTTGGGCGCAATCAGGTAATTGCCAAACGAAAGCAACGTATCGGTATTTCTTTGTGTAGTCGGATGATGGTACATATCCAGATCCATGGCCGGAGCAAAGAACACCGGACATTTGGCAGCCAGATAGGTGGTGGTAAGCAGGTTGTCGGCGATACCAGCCGCCATTTTTGCCAGGGTATTGGCCGAAACAGGAGCCATTACAAACACATCGGCCCAGCGGCCCCAGTCAACATGACTGTGCCATGAACCATCGGTTTTGTCGTAAGGCTCAATAAGAACTGGCTTCTGCGAAAGGGTGGATAAAGTGAGCGGGGTAACAAAGTCGGTGGCACACCGGGTCATCACAACTTTTACTTCAGCTCCTTCTTTGATAAAAAGTCTGACCAGCAATGGTATTTTGTAGGCAGCAATGCTGCCTGTGATCCCGATCAGTATCTTTTTCCCTTTGAGCATGGCATCAGGATGTTTTATTCTTCTTCCTGATCTTTAAGCGGATTGCGGAAATAAACCTGTCCGTTGAGAAACTCCTGAACGGCGATCAGGGTAGGTTTGGGCAGGTGCTCGTAATATTTGGCAATTTCAATCTGCTCCCTGTTTTCGAAAACCTCTTCCAGGTTGTCGCTCGGTATGGCAAACTCAGAAATCTTGGAGTTGAGTTCTTCTTTGATCTCAAGGGCAATCTGGTTGGCACGTTTCGACATCACGGCAACCGATTCGTAAATGTTGCCGGTGGGTTCCATTAATTTGTTGGTGTTGCGTGTTACGGCAACAGAATCTGTCTTGATTTTTTTAAAATCCATAGCTGATTATTGTAAAATTGTCAGGTTTTCCAGTTGTTTACGGGCATTCTTCTGAATCTGCTGTGCCTCTTTCGCATATTCGGAGTCGGGGAAATTGGCGAGAAAATTGTCAGCAGCTTCGGCACTGAGCTGGTAGCGTTCGCCCTTCTTCTCATTGATGCTGCTTTCAGCATAGTAGATGTAGGCTTTCGCAATATGAAACATCGCTGTTTCGCGGTACCTGGTGTCAGGGTAATCCTTGATCAGGTTCTGAAAATTGATGACGGCTGCTTTGTAGTCCTTCATTGACAAATACAGCCGTGCAATGTCGAGGGCTTTGGTTTCCAGTTTCAGACGCAGTTCATCGATCAGTTCGTTGGCTTTGGCCACGCGTTCACTCTTCGGATACTGATTGGTAAACAACTGCAGGTCTTTGATGGCACTCAGGGTCACAGTCTGATCGAGGCTCTTGGCTGGGGAACCCAGATAATTGCAGTAGGCTGCCATAAAAGCGGCCTCTTCTGCATTCTTGTTGTTCGGATAGTTCTTGTTAAACTGGCTGAAATAGTAGTTTGCCAGGATGTAATCATGCTGCTCATAATGGGCATTTGCATAGAGATAAGCCATCCGCTCGGCCCTTTCGGTGCCCCTGAACAGCGGAAGCAGCTGGTCGAAAAGCTGAATGGCCCGGTAGTAGTCCTTCTCCTCGTAATAGGTGATGGCCTTTTCATACTTCTGCTCATTGTCAGTACTTTTCAACAATTTCTGGTACTTACTGCAGGAACCGGCAACCAGCGCCAGAACTGCAAACAACGATATTATCAGGCCATTTCTGTTCATGCTGCAAAAATAAACATATAAACCATACGGTGAACGGCTTACAGCCACAAATATTACAACTGTGGCCATTCTTAA
>CALMDN010000395.1 GCA_937864935.1 uncultured Bacteroidales bacterium | reverse complement strand
GAAACAAACCCTACAGCACCATCGGCACCCCGGTACTCCTTTTTCATGGCCGGGTCCATGTTGGCCCATTTGCTGTAGTTGTCCTGATTTTTAAGGTATTTCACATAATCAAACACTTCAGCAACCGGCTTGCTGATGGTGGTTTCACGCTCAACTGCGTATTCCTTTTTCACGACCAAAGCCGCGATCAGCACGACGGCTACCAGGCCGATCAGTGCGAAAATAACAATCTTCAGAATCTTCATGGTGTCAGGTTTTTGGGTTGTTTAACTGGTGCAGCACATCAGGATGAAAGTGCAACCAAGGGAAATAACAAACCGGAGCCCGAAATGTTGAATGTTCAACCCACATTATCAGGCGAATACTGAACAGAAACTGGCAATTGCCATCTCAGATTGGTTTACAGGTAAAACAAGAGCAACTTACAGAGCTGCTTTTCCCCAAAAGGGCCGGATGCTGATTTCCGCTGCGTTCTCTAACAATAAAAGGCTTTTACAGCGCACTGTCCGACTGTTAAAACAATACCATATCTGCATTCAGGATTCATTCTGCCAAACTTACCGGCATCGGATCTGAATCCGGATCGGACGAAGACTTACTGCAGGATTACTTTGGTTCCGGTAATCACATCGCCCGATTTCAGGTTGAAGATGTAAATGCCTTTCCTGAGGTGCCGGAGGTCGATCTGTTCAGCCAGTTTTGGTGAACTGCTGAAACTGAACACGGCCATCGGATTGCCACCGGTATCCAGCACACTCAGTTCTGCAGGGTGGCTGCTTTCAAGCTCGGCGGTGATTTTGTACAAGCCATTGCCCGGATTTGGAAAAACCTTAAAGGAAGCCTTGCTTGCCTGATCTTCGACAGCGTTCGGCTTACTGATCTCAAACCAGTTCAGGTTAAACTCACCGCCCAGGGTATAAAACCGCAGGGTCTGCTCCCCTGCAGGCAAGGTGATGGCCTTCTGGTGGTTTCGCCATGTTTGCCAGCCACCGGTTGAAGCAAAACTGACACTGCCAAGGCTGGAGAATCCGGCACCACTGTTTGTGCGTACATCCATACGACCGGTGGTTGACTCTGTGGCATACCGCAGGTTGAGGGTATATTCACCGGCTTCAGCCACGTAGATGAAATAGTCAAGGTAATCACCGGGGTTGGCGAATCCTGTATTCTTTCCACCCCCGGCATCGGTACAGGTTTCCAGTTCAAAACCATGGTTGGCACTGAAGTTTTCAGCCTGAATAAGCACCGGAATCGTATAGCGGACAGGCAAATTGTTTTTTACATCCTTGCTGCTGAATGCATCCAGAAACTGCTCCCCGGCCTGCACTGAGTTTCCGGTGTACGAGAGTTTAACCACCTGCTGGTACCTGACCGGAGTCTGCAGGGTTAGGATAAGTTTCTGCGGATTTCCCGGATCTGTTTCAACAGCCTCAATTACAGCACCCACGCCGGCCACGCTCACGGAAAAATCGCTCAAAGGGCTTCCGGATATGGTTGCAGCCTTGTTGAGTGTGAGAAATATCTGCTTTCCGGTTGTGGAAGTCTCGGAATAATTGTAGTTGAAAGGTGCCGAAGAAAGCGGCTGCGGGTTGGTGAAGCTCAGGAAATTGAAATTGGATCCCGAACGCTCAAAGCGGAGCCTGAGCTTATTGGTCCCTGCCGGCAGGATCACTTTGTTCACGGTGGTAGTGTTCCAGGTTTGCCAGCCCCCGGTAACAGGCGGGGCTCCCGGGC
>CALMDN010000394.1 GCA_937864935.1 uncultured Bacteroidales bacterium | reverse complement strand
TACAATTCGCTGATGCTCACGATCTTGTTTTTCACCCCATAGAGCACCAGATTCAGGGTGTTTGGAACCCCGGCTTTTTCAATCATCCGTGATTTGATCCCCTCTACAGACCTGGGTTTTAACTTCATAAGTTCTGATATTCCGGTGTTGCTATACCCTTTGCAGATGTATTTTAAAACCGATAATTCCTTTTCTGTGAGCTCAGCTTCTTCGATGCCCGGATTTCCTGATCTTCCTGAATGGTTTTTCAGGATGTAGGGTAAAATTTCCTGAGAGAAATAGGGAATTCCTCTTTTTATCTGAAGCAGAGCCGTCATGAGCTCTTTTTCGTCGATGGCTTTGTGGATAATTCCATCAATGCCCTGGTTGTAGGCCGTGAACAACTCTGGTCCTTTGATTGAAACAGTCAGCAGGGCTATCTTCAGATCAGGAAATTCATCTTTGACCGAGCTGGCAATGCCAATGGCAGATTCGAAAGGAATGGTATAGATGATCAGCAGATCTGGTTTAACCTTTTTAAGGTCTTCGGTTAACTGATCAGTATTTCCTGACTCACCGGCAAAAACCAGCTCAGGTGAAAGGGAAACGATTTTCCTGATTCCTTCCCTGAAAATAACGTGCGGATCTGAGATAAATATTTTGAAGGTATTCGTCATGGTTGTTTAATTTGGTTCATGCATTTGTCATGAAATACAGTTTATTTCCGTGGACTTGAGGTTACATTCTCCCACATTTCACTGTCTGCGCATTTCCGGTAAAAGCCGGATTCAGCCAATCGACTAAAGAACTGACTTATGATCAATGCTGTTATATGGGACGATGCCATTTTTTATGGCATACAATACCAGGTCAAGGGTAGATTTTTTGTTTGCCCGTGAAAGCATGTTGGTCCGGTGCTTTTCAATGGTCCGGCTACTGACAAAAAGCTCTGAGGCGATTTCTTCTACACTTAATCCTTTGCACATAAAAGCAAGTATTTCGGCTTCCCGGGGAGTAAATTCAATTTTTTCAGTATGTACGGTATTTCTCATCAACACCTGACCGACAAGTTCCGGTGAAAAGTAGGGAGCACCCTTTGCGGCATTGGACAGCGCCTTTAATATCTGATCAAAGCCCTCTGTTTTAAGAATATAACCAAATATGCCCATCTCAAGCAGCATGCTCAGCTCGCTTTTGTCAACGTAGGCACTGAATATCATGATCCTGAGTCCAGGATTGATCTCAAGTGCCTTTCTGGCAACAACAGTCCCGTACAGGCCAGGCATACTCAGATCTATAATGGCGAATTCTGTTTCGGGTTTTTCCCTGAACATAGAGAGAAAATCATCTCCTCTGCCGGCTTCCCCATTGATGGTAAAAAGCCCCGACAATCCGATCAGTTCCCTTAGCCCGGTTCTGACAACGGCATCGTCATCAACGATCATGATGCTTCTTTTCGGTTCCATTATAGCCTCCTGCTGAATGAGATAGTGTCAGCTGATTGAATATCGGGTTCTCTGATTATGTTTAAAGTTATATTGTTACAAAGTTAATACGTAATTTCAATTAACTGCAATTTTAAGCAACGTATTTTCGCTTAGTTAAAATGGAGTGTAATTGCTTTGGACTGAGTTGTATTACCGCCATAAATTGCGTACTGAATCTCAGGGGCTTTTAAAGTGTTATTCAGATTAAACTGTATGGCAGTAATTATTCAATTGAAGAATAATTAAGCGTTAGTGTCCGGGAGTTCAGTTTTCCGGCAATTGATATTTTTTACCAGGCAACCGCTGAAGGAATTTTCCTTTTCAGGTTCGCAATTTTCCAAACCCCACTGTTATCCGGGCAGCTTAACCCGGGAGTTGTCCTGTTACAGTTTACAGGTCAATAAGATAAGCTGTGCTCACAGCACAGATGATAAATCCGGTGGGTATATTGTTATTGAGGAACCA
This sequence comes from uncultured Bacteroidales bacterium, assembly GCA_937864935.1. Classification (GTDB taxonomy): domain Bacteria; phylum Bacteroidota; class Bacteroidia; order Bacteroidales; family Lentimicrobiaceae; genus Lentimicrobium. The sequence goes on along the minus strand of CALMDN010000394.1, from coordinate 2,220 downwards.
ATCAGCATTTTCTGCTCTCTTTCTCCCGAAATAATTTACTTATCTGGTTTTAGATTCCAGGCTGAGCACTGATACTTCAGTATAGACCGTATTAAAAAGAAACAAAATTTTCAACCATGAAAACAGTAGCTACCTACACTACAACCAGACTCATCTTCATTTCAATTTTGTTTACTTGTATTGTTCATGAGCAGGTTATGGCACAATCTGGAAATTCCGGAAGAATCAGCGTACGTAAACCTGATATAAGATCAGCACCCGGTACGTCTGTCAAATCGCCTTCCGGTTCCATTGCAGTCAATGAGAATCCCGCCTATGCGGCATATTCTGCTACACAACTGGTGCAGAATCTGCTGGTTAAAGGATGTCTGCAGGCATCCAATGTCACCTATACCGGCTTGTGGAATGCTTCGAATGCTGACAGGCGAGGTCTTGGCTATTTCAGCAAAGGAACTTCTGATTTTCCGATTCAGGAGGGGTTGATACTGTCGTCAGGTTATATCGGTGATGCAGAAGGCCCCAACGACAGCCCTAGTACTACCCGGGAAGTGAATACTAATGGTGATGCTGACCTGACCACGATTGCAGGTTACACCACCTATGACGCCGCAGTACTGGAGTTTGATTTTGTTCCTGCCGGAAATATAGTTGAGTTCAGGTATATTTTTGCTTCTGAAGAATACCTAGAATGGTCGTGTTCTCAGTATAACGATGTGTTTGCTTTCCTCCTGAGCGGTCCCGGAATTACCAATGATGCCGGACTATCTGGTAAAAATATTGCCAGGCTGCCTGATGGTGTAACGCCGGTTACAATTAACAACATCCACGCTCAGGGCAGGTATTCTCCCCTGACCAACACCGGTAACTGGGCTCCGGATCCTGCTTGTCCGGCAATGAATCAGATTTATTATGTTGACAATGGTGACGGTACCACTTCCAATGGTGGAAACGGTGGCGGTATCTACATGGAGTATGATGGCCGGACGGTTGTGCTTACGGCCTACCATGAAGTAACACCCTGTGAAACATATCACATAAAACTGGCCCTGGCTGATGGTTCTGACAGAAAGTGGGATTCAGGAATTTTTCTCGAAGGGAACAGCTTTACCTCGGAACAGGTTGCCATTACCCACCTCGGGAACGGCATTGAAGATAACAACAATATTTTCGAAGGTTGCCCCGACAACAGCATAACCATTACCCGTCAGTCAACGGATATTTCACAGGATTACACAGTAGATATCCTTCTTTCAGGCAGTGCTGTGAACGGTTCAGATATCCTGACAGCTGACGGACAGCCTTTCCCAACACAGATTACAATCCCGGCCAACCAGGCTTCCTATACCATCCCTTATTACGCAGTAAATGATGGCAACGGCGATAACAATGAAACATTCATTGTAAGAATCAGAAATTCATGTCCCTGTGATGAAAACATTGTATATGTTGAAAAGATTGTTCATATATACGAACAGGTGATAATTTCTTCTATCTCGGCCACCAACGCACAATGTTCAGGTCAGAGTAACGGGGTTATCACGGTGAATGCCACCGGAGGCAGCGGAGCTTACCAGTATTCCGTGAATAACGGAAACAGCTGGCAATCCTCAAATACATTCACAGGACTTTCGGCAGGTGCCTATACCATTCTGGTAAAGGATCCCGGAAGCTGCTATGCGCCGGTTTCAGGAAGCACAACAATCGGAAGTCCAACGCCCATTGTCGCCAATGCAGGCTCTGATGTTACCATTTGTTCAGGACTTTCTACGCAACTCAATGGTTCCGGTGGTGTATTGTACTCCTGGAGCCCGGCTGCGGGATTAAGCAATCCTTCCATTGCCAACCCTATGGCCAGTCCTTCTGCGACTACCACCTATACCCTCACCGTTACCAATGCATCCGGTAACTGTCCTTCCTCCGATCAGGTAATTGTTACTGTTAACCCTTCTCCGGTGGTTACTGTCGATCCTGTGGAGACAGAGATTTGCAATGGAACAGCGGTTTCCATTGTTGCTTCCGGGGCCGATACCTACGTCTGGAATCCTGGTGCTTCAACAACTTCATCCATCACAGTTTCTCCTGCTTCCAATACCTCTTATACAGTAACCGGAACTGCCTTAAACGGATGCTTTACGACAGCCACTTCAACCGTGGTAGTAAAGCCCAGACCAACCGCCGGCATCAATGCCCCTTCAACCACCGAACTCACCTGTGCCGTCA
>CALMDN010000393.1 GCA_937864935.1 uncultured Bacteroidales bacterium | reverse complement strand
ACAATGGCAAATTCTATGGCACCACCTCCGAAGGCGGGAACTACGGTTATGGCATTGTCTTCAGAATCAACCCCGACGGCAGCGGTTTCAACATCCTGCATCACTTCAACGAATTTGACGGATCTTTTCCGGCAGAAAACCTGATTGCAGATGCAGGCGTTCTTTACGGAACTACACAAACCGGCGACATCAACAGCGATGGCACACTGTTCAGCATTCATACCGACGGAACAGATTTTACTACGCTATACAACTTCGACTATTACACAACCGGTGGCTATCCCTATGGCTCATTGGTAAAGTCAGGAAACAAGCTGTTTGGCATGACCCATGACGGAGGAAACCAATATAAAGGAACCATCTTCTCATTCGATCTGAGTGGGTCAGTCTTCACCACCATGCACCATTTTTCAGGTTCAGATGGCAGCTTTCCCGGCGGGTCGCTAACCCTGAGCGGGTCGCTGCTTTATGGCATGACTTCTCAGGGCGGATCCAACAATTCCGGTGTTTTGTTCAGCATATCAACCGATGGCAGTGGATTTACTGTTCTCAGACATTTCGACAATACAGCATCAGGTCCTCAGGGCTCGCTGTTCCTGAGTGAAGGCAATCTCTACGGACTTACGGAGTATGGAGGATACAATTACTCCGGGGCATTGTTTGAATATAACATAGCCGGGGACGCCTTCACGGTCCTTGGAAGCTTTACAGGTCTCAATGGTTATGGCCCTTATGGTGATCCGCTTAAGATCGGTGAAGAGATTTACGGCATGTCGCGAATCGGCGGCAGCGCCAACTCCGGCAACATCTTCAGGTATTCACCTGCATTTCAGTGGACAGGAGCCAGCAGCACTTCCTGGTCAGACGAAACCAACTGGAGCAAAGGTGAAGTTCCTTCAGGCTTAGAGGATGTGGTGATTCCCGCAGCACCGGCCAACCAGCCCCATGTTGACCTGGTGACAGCCTCACCGGCACAGGTGAACAACCTCACCATTCAGGCTGGTGCATCGCTGACCATTGGTCCCGGCAAGGCCCTTACTGTGAACGGAACATTGCTCAATGAAGCAGGTAACTCAGGACTGGTGTTGCAGAGCAATGCCACAGAAACCGGGTCGTTGCTGCACAACACAGATATGGTGAGTGGAACAGTGAAACGATTTATTACAGGTAATCCTGACCTTACTGTTTATAAGTACCATATGGTTTCGATCCCCCTCGCTGACCAGAACCTGACTGCCAGCCTTTTCAACGGTTCTTACCTGTTTGAGTTTGATCCGAGTCTTCAGGACTGGTCCGGTATGGGCTCTGATCCCGAAACTCCGCTGTTCAGTATGAAAGGATACATGATCTATTATCCCGCAGCATCCACCACCTACAGCTTTGCAGGATCACTCTGCAACGGCAGTTATGGATTCGAATCGTATCAGGTAGCCGGGGAATACCAGCTGATCCCCAATCCATACCCAAGCGCGCTTGATTGGGATTCTCCTGAAATTACGAAATACCAGATTGATAATGCCATCTGGGTGTGGAATCCTGAATCCGGGAATTATGCTACCTATGGATCAGGCACGGGCACCAACAACGGCAGCAGGTACATCGCTCAAGGCCAGTCTTTCTTTATCAGGACTTCAGACTTCTATGCATATCTGGGCATGAACAATGGTGCACGTCTGCACAACACACAGCCATTCTTCAAAACGACAGAAGTAATAATTAACCAATTAAGAATCAAAGCACTCTGCAACAATTACTCCGATGAAGCGGTTGTTCAGTTTAAAACCGGAGGTCAGGAGTTTTACGATTATAGCGACGTTGCCCGCTTAAATGGCGCATCAGATGCGCCCCAGGTTTATACGTTAGCCGGAAACAACAAACTCTCGATCAATACCTTACCTGAATTAAGCGGATCTTACAGTGTTCCGATGAACTTCGAAACCAGCTTCAGCGGAAGTGTAACCCTCAGCTTCAGCGAACTGGGAAGTTTCCCGCCTCAGCTTCCTGTCGCCCTTCTTGATGAAACGGACAACAAACCATCAACCTCAGAGAGACTCCGGTTTACACCTTCAACCACCAGGCAGGCGACAGGTCAGATCGCTTCAGGCTTTTGTTTGGTGAAGCAAACGGCATATCCAACCCCGAAAACAGCAGTTCCAGGCTTTGGATCAGCAACGGCGAGGTTTTCATACACGCTGGTGAGTTATCCTGCAATCACAAAAGCCTGGAAATCTTCAGTTCCAACGCTCAGAACACCGAACAGCAGTCAATTGTACACAGCGAACTTACCAGGGTAGAGATCAATACCAGGGGAATGGTTGTAGCCAGGGTTACAACATCCGCCGGAACCATGGTCTGCAAAGGCATACCCGCCAGGTAACAACACGTTCCACAAAAGAAGAAAACTTAAAACAATGGAAGTCATGAAAAAATTTGCCCTTATCATAACCCTGTTCGTATTCAGTAACGTTGTTGTTCTGGCCCAGGCACCACCACCACCGCCTGCCGATGCCGGAGCCGCCAATTCAGGACCCGTCGGCAACGGAGCCCCCATTGGCAGCGGACTCACCATCATGCTGGCAATGTTTGCCGCTTATGGCGGGAAAAAAGCGCTGGATGCGTCGAAGAATACTGATCGCGGGGAGGATGAAAACTAAGCTGCATTGAATATCCAACATCACCTGAAAGCC
>CALMDN010000392.1 GCA_937864935.1 uncultured Bacteroidales bacterium | reverse complement strand
AATAGTTATTAAACGATTGATATTCAGGATATTGAAGAAACAGCTCTTGAATATATAAATCATTAAAAATCAATTCTCGCGTCATTGCGTCTTTGCGTGAAATAAAAAATTAACGGACTAATAATTAAATCAGCACTATGAAAATATTTTACCGCCTTTTGATTTTTATTCTGATGTTCCTTTCAGCGAAATCCGAGGCCCAGGTATACGGGTGTACAGATCCGCTCGCCAACAACTACAACCCGTCGGCTACTGTGAACAATGGCAGCTGCACCTATAATTCCGTTTCCATCAGCCCGGTTTCATCCTATACCCTCAGTTCAACCCTGGCCGAAACCTCCGGCCTTATCCGTTGGGACAACCTTATCTGGACACACAACGACAGCGATGACATCAACCTTTACGGACTCGATTCGCTCAATGGCAACATCGTGCAGACCCAGGCGCTCACAGGGACTCAGAACACCGATTGGGAAGAGATCAGTCAGGATGAAGATTATCTCTACATCGGTGATTTCGGCAACAACTCAAACGGCAACCGCACCGACCTGAAGATTCTCCGTATCAGCAAAAGTTCCTTTTCTGCCGGAACGCCGGTAACCGATACCATCAGTTTCAGTTACGCGGATCAGGTGAATTTCAATCCTACCGGAGGAAACAATACCGACTTTGATTGTGAGGCATTTATGGTTACCTACGACAGTATCTTTCTCTTTACCAAACAGTGGGTCAGCCGCCAGACGAAATTGTATGCCCTGCCGAAAACACCGGGTACTTTTCTTGCTATGCCGAGGGGAACACTCAACGTGCAGGGCCTCATCACCGGTGCCACTTCAAAGCAGGATGAAAACATCGTGGTTCTCAGCGGATACAGCAATACCCTTCAGCCGTTTATCTACCTCCTGTACGATTATACAGGAAATGCCTTCTTCAATGGGAACAAACGCAAAATTCAACTGTCGCAGTCATTTCACCAGGTGGAGGGTATCGCGACCAGCGACGGTCTGAAGTATTACATCTCCAACGAAGCCTTCAGCCAGTTCCCGTTCAATGTTCAGCAAAAAATGCAGGTGCTGAACCTGAGCAGTTATTTATCAGGCTACATCAATTCAAACAACCTGCCTTCCGCACGTACCCTGAGTCTCGGTGTGTTTCTGGAATCCTTGTACAATGGCGCCGGTATGAACAAATCGCAGAATGAAACAGGCGATCAGTATGCAGGAACTGTGGCCGATGAAGTTTCGGTTGAGCTGCACCACGCCACTCCGCCTTATGCATTGGCTGCTTCATTTACCCAGGTACCGCTGAATACCAGTGGAAACCTAACCGTTTCGGTGCCGGTGGCTTTCAACAGCAACTATTTCATTGTGGTAAAGCACCGCAACGGCGTAGAAACCTGGAGCGCCCAGCCTGTTTCATTCAGCATTCCTTTGGTAAACTACGATTTCCGGAATGCAGCTGTGAGTGCCTATGGCGGCAACCTGAAGCAGATTGGGAATGTGTTTGCCATATACAGCGGTGATGTGAATCAGGATGGTTCGGTGGATACCGCCGATATGACTCCGGTCGACAACGATGCCGCCGACTATGCTTCGGGATACCTCCTTACCGATGTCAATGGTGATGGCATTGTGGATACCAGCGACATGACCCATGTTGACAACAATGCCGCCGGTTATGTGGTTGCCCAGCATCCATAAGAAGGCACAATTCCCTGAAATAGCAGCTTCTCCAGCCTGATCAGATGCCTGTGCCGGTTAAGGCCATCAGGCGCAGAATTGATTCATGATGCAAAGGTTCACCATACCGATCATCCCTTTGATTAACTTTGCCGCTGGTTGCTGACCTGTTTACGGTAAAAGCAACCTTTGATTCAATTAATCATGCTTACCATGAAAAATAGGCGTATTTCGAAGAACCTGCTGAGCTGGTTTCTGCAGGGGCTGCTCTTTACAGCACCGGTTACCCTGACCATTTACATCATTTACCTCTCCTTTACTTTTGTGGATGGGATTCTTACCGATGTTATCCTGAATATCTTCGGTTTCAGGATTCCCGGACTGGGGATGGTGGTCATTCTTGGTTCCATTACCCTGATCGGGTTCCTGGGTTCGTCCATCGTTTTCAGGCCGCTGCTTTCCTACCTGGATAAGCTGATCAGCCAGGCACCGCTGGTGAAGATCATCTATACTTCCATCAAGGATTTTATGTCGGCTTTTGTAGGCAAAGAGCGCCGTTTTACCGAAGCAGTGCTGGTGAAGGTTAGTCGTGATGCCAACCTTGAGAAAATGGGTTTTATTACGCAGAAGGACCTGCGCAACCTTGGCATCCCCGAAAATAAGGTGGCTGTTTACCTGCCCCATTCCTACAATTTCTCAGGGAATCTGTTTATTGTACCTGTGGAGAACATTACCCCGCTCAATGTCCCTGCCGCTGAGGTGATGAAGTTCATCGTAAGCGCCGGTGTAACCAGCATTGACATGAAACAAGCTCCCCAGGCAGATTGATTTCCTTTGAATTCAGGCTTCGGCACCCGGCGGTATCTGCGGTTTCTTTAATTTTAGCATTT
>CALMDN010000391.1 GCA_937864935.1 uncultured Bacteroidales bacterium | reverse complement strand
AGGCCAGCAGGGGAAGCAATCAACCGTTACTGCCTCAGATCAGCCCGCCCCGACTTCGGCAATGCCGGTACTGACCAGCAAACTACTGAACCTGACATAAAAGAAATGAACCAGCAACAGGATGAATAAACAGCTTCGCCTATTTCTGATCCTGCTGGTGATGGGCGTATCTGTATTACAGGCCCAGACTACCCTGGAGTTTAGCGGCCTTACATGGATCGTGAAATCAGGTTTCGGAGGTCCTGGCCCCAACCATTGGTCCGACAGCCATGAAAGCGTTTGGGTTGATCAGAACGGATACTTACACCTGAAAATCAGAAAAGAAGGTGACAACTGGCTGTGTTCTGAAATCTACACCTGTGAATCATTCGGATATGGGATGTACCAGTTTTTGCTCGGTAGCAATGTTGAAGAATCCGACCACAATATTGTTACCGGCCTGTTCACTTACGAAACCGATGACCGGGAAATCGACATAGAGTTTTCAAGATGGGGAGATCCGGCTGCAGCTTCAGGATGGTTCACCATTCAACCACCACCTTACACGGATAATCAGCACAATTTCCCGCTTAACCTCAACCACAGTTTATCGATCCACCGGTTTTTCTGGAAAGAAGATGCCATTCAGTTTCAGAGTTATCGTGGTCAGCACACAGGTTCGCCCCCTGCCGATAGCCTTATCGCAGCATGGACCTATGAAGGCTCGAAAATTCCGCCGTCCCGGAATGAACGTCTGCACCTGAATTTCTGGCTTATGGGTGGTAACCCACCGGCCAATCTTATGGAAGCAGAACTGATCATCAGGGCTGTTCTGGTACCGGGACACCCCCAGGCCATTGACAAGACCGGCGATGACAATGGCTTCAATGTTTTCCCGGTGCCAACTGATAAGCAACTCTTTATCACTATTCCTGGCATCTCTCAGTCATGTTTGTTTTCACTGTACAATACAACCGGCGTTGCAGTATTCAGGGTGGAAACAAGGTTGAATCAGCTCACGGTTGATGTTTCAGACTTCTCATCTGGATTCTACATTGCTGAAATACTGGTGAATGGCCGGTATATTCGCCGGAAAGTCAGGATTGAGCACTGAAAATACCACAACCTGAACCCGATAGTTCACTGCCGGAACAGAAATATTTCTGTTCCAATAAAAAATGAAATCCGGCAACCCCGGAAAACAAGCCGTTCTGGCTGTAACGCGGGTTTGCCGGAGAATATGGAGTCTGGTAAAGGAAGTACCTGGCTATCTGATTTTCGAGCCTTTTGCCGCAAAAAATATCAGGTAAGCATAATAGATAAACAAGCAGGAAATGGCCAGCACCAGGCCGCTGTCTGCTGAACTGTGCTGCACTGCACCCATGAGCGGAGGCAGCAGTGCTGCGCCGATCACCGATGTGGCAATCACCCCTGAGCCTACCTTTGCATGAGGCCCGAGATCCTCGAGTGAAAGGTTGAAAATTACAGGCCACATAATGGAGTGAAACAAACCGCTTCCGAGGAACAGGGCAAGGGATAGGGTTTTCAGGTCTCCGCCTCCGATGAGTAGCGAAGCCGCAACAAACAGGGCTGCTCCGGCGGCGCTGAGGCTCAGAATGCGGCCGGGAGCAAATTTGCGCAGGATAAATATACCCAGCACACGACCAACCATCAATCCACCCCAGTAGTATTTCAAAAGATCGGTTTTATCGACGGAATCAAATGAGAATCCCAGGCTGACAGAATAATCGGCGAAAAAACTGGGAATGCCGATCTCGACACCCATGTAGAAGAAAATGGCCAGAGAGCCCAGCCACATATGGGTGTATTTGAACGCACTGCTTTTGTATTTAGAGGCCCCTTCGTTGCTGGTATTTTCTTCACCGCTGGAGATTTCAGGGAGTTTGAGAAAGAACATCACCACCAGGATCAGCAGGGTAACGATGCCAATGTCGGCAAAAGGCGTCTGCACAGCTTTGGGATCCAGGCTTCCTGAACCGGAATCTGCAGAAACGATGATCATGGAAACAAAGATCGGAGCGATTACGGTGGCCACCGAATTCAGCGCATTGGTCAGCGTTAGCCGGCTGGCAGCCGTTTCGGGTGACCCGAGGGCATTCACATAAGGGTTGGCTGCAACCTGCAGAATCACAATACCGATGGCAAACACCGAAACAGCGCTGAGAAAACCGTAGTAACCCATGCCTACAGCCGGAATGCTCAGGAAAAATCCTGCCACCACGAGGGCCAGACCGGCAAGAACCCCCCTTTTATAACCCAGCCTGTTGATCAGAAACCCCACGGGCACCGACAGAACATAAGCTCCGTAGAAGAAGGTATTGATCAGCTGCTTCTCAACCTCATTGAGCGAAAAGGCCTTGCTGAGGTACTCAATCAGCGAATTGTTCATCGTGGTGATAAAACCGAGCAGAAAAAACAGCACGGCCATCACAATCAGCGGAAACAAAAAGCGGTTGTTTTTTGAATTTGACATGATAAATGGTTTTACAAGCTGAATACTAAAGTCTGATTAAAATCTCACAGATGCGCTCAAAAGAGTTTCTTACCGCCATCACCGATTTCTGCCACATAGAAAGCAGGCAGGAGTCCGGTTTTCTCCCGGTAGCCTGCACCGACTACGGCAACAAACTGTTCGACAGCTTCATCCTTCACCAGGCTTACAGTACAGCCGCCGAATCCGCCTCCTGTCATGCGGGTACCGATGACCCCGGGAACTTTCATCGCTTCATCTACCATGGTATCCAGTTCGTGGCCGGTGACCTCGTAATCGTTTTTCAGTGACTCGTGTGAAGCATTCATGAGCTGACCAAACCTGGCCAGATCTCCGGCCTTAAGACAGCTGACGGCTTCGTTGGTACGGTGAATTTCTGTGACTACGTGACGGGCGCGTGCCCTTACCACTGTATCCTCAATTTTATCGCTGATACGGAAGAACTCTTCAGGGGATAACTCGCCCAGCGCGGTAACCGGTATATGGGCACTGATGGCTTTCACCGCAGCCTGGCACTCAGCAACCCTTTCGTTGTATTTTCCCGAATCGAGCTTATGTGGACTGTTGGTGTTGCTGATTACGATCTTGATCCCCTTCAGTATAACAGGAACAAGCTCATAATCAAGGGTATCACAATTAAGGTACACGGCATGATCCTTTTTTCCCATGCCGGAAGCAAACTGATCCATGATGCCGCACATTACCCCTGCAAACTCATGTTCAGCCTTCTGGCTCATGCGGACTATATCGAGCCTGTCGAGGTTGAAACCATACATATCGTTGATGGCCACACCGGTGGCAACTTCAAGGGCCGCCGAAGACGATAGACCTGCACCTGCCGGAACATCTCCATAAAAGAGCAGGTCAGCCCCCTGGCTGAATTCAAGTCCCCGTTTCAGAAACTGAGCAAACACCCCGATCGGGTAGTTTACCCACTCTTTCCCTACCGGCTTTGTGAGTTCACCGGCACTGAGCTCTGCCTCAAAGGGCATATTGAGCGATGCAAACCGGAATGTACTGCGGTTCGTTTTCCGTATCAGCACATAATTGCCGAAACTCAAGGCGCACGGAAACACGAATCCGCCATTGTAATCGGTATGTTCCCCTATCAGGTTTACACGCCCCGGAGCAAAATAGCCGCTTACCGGCCCTTCGCCGTACTTCTCTGCAAATCTGCTTTTCAGTTCTTCTGTATTCATCTTTTGTTGTTTTTATATTACCAACTGGTAGGTACTGGTAGGTGCAAATATAATGGATTAATTACTTGAAATGAATGATTTCATCCTTCTTTAAAAATTTTTAAGCCAGTCTGTTGAAATCAGTTACAAGGTATTGCGGAGAATCAGCCCTGAAGCATTCCGGATCTGCCGGTATGAGCGGGTTTCAACCATGCGGGCCAGCAAACGGCCCAGCTCTCTGAAATCGGTTGAAATGGTGGTAATACCTCCGGCTACCACCTCTTTCAGCACGGTGTCGTTGAATGAAATCAATCCGACATCACGACCCAGCACAAGACCGGATTCACCACATTTTTTGACCAGGGAGACCAGATGACGGTCAGCTACGACCAGGTACACCTCTCCTGCTGACGGTTTGCATTTGTCGGTGTTGCGCAACATGCTGCCGTTGAGGTTGTGGGTGGTACAGAATTTTCTGAAACCTGTGAGCCTTTCTTCCGGTTCCTTGCCACCCGGATGCACCATAATCAGTTTTTTATACCTCCGAAGCAGGGGCAGGGCTTCGTTCAGTCCATCCAGCACATCGGCTTCAAAGTCCTGATAAATACACGGATAAGTCATGAGCTCGGGTTTCAGCCGGTCGAGGATAATAACCCTGTCGGCCGGCAGGCGGGCAGTAATCTCATCTGTATGGCTGAAGGTTGCAGGCATCAGGATGTAATCGCTGTATTTGCCGGCAGCATTCATAATCTGCTCATGGTACACCCTGAGGTTGAAGTGGTGAAAGAAAATATCCACCCTTGTTTCTTTGTTCAGGTGCTCGAGAAAGGCATTGTAGATATCCTCCTTAAACACATTGAGCTCGTCGAAAAGCAGAAAAACATTGCGTTCGGGTCTGAGTTCTGGTCGGTCGACATAATAGCCCTTGCCCGGTACAGCCCGTATAACCCCCAGTGACTTCAGCTCGTTGAATGCCTGAAGCACCGTGTCGCGCGAAAGGGAATAAGCGGCGCACACCTCATTCAGCGATGGCAGCCTGTCGCCCCGCTGCAGGCGTCCGGCTTCAAGCGAAGCATACAACGAATTGATCAGTTGCCGGTATTTGGGTACTCCGGCGGCATCGTCGATAAAAAAAATGTCCATTTGCCTCCAGCTGCTGCTCCGTCATTCTTTTCAGTCAGCCCGAATACAAACCTAAGGATTTTCCTGCATTGTAACCAAACCCGAAGCAAATTCTGCAATACCTTTCCTGAGCCCGGAAGGCGCAAAGTCATTTCTGCAAGTTTGGGATGGAAATTTCTGAAGGTTCATCTTTTGGAAATATCTGATAAAATGATTTAACAAAACATCACCCATGAAACAAACTTTTGATCATATCTTTGCTGCAAAAATCAGAGGATGAACAGTACGACCCATGCCTGGGGCTCCGGTCCGGAAGGCAAAGAACTGATGTTGTTTACCATTCAGAACAGCCAGGGCACATCAGTTTCGGTTACCAATTACGGAGCTACCATAACATCAATCAAAACCAGGGATGCCTCAGGTGTGCTTTCAGAAATTGTACTGGGATTCGACCGGGCCGAAGACTATCTGACTGACCACTATATTGCCAACTGTCCCTATTTCGGCTGTATTGCCGGACGGTATGCCAACCGCATTGCCAGAGGCCGGTTCACGCTAGACGGAAAACCATATACTCTGGCAGTGAACAATGGGGGAAACGCTCTGCATGGGGGAATCCGTGGGTTTGACAAGCGCGTCTGGGACGGGCAGCTGACCGAAACTCCGGAGGGTAAGGGGGTGGAGCTGAGCTACCTCAGCCAGCACCTCGAAGAGGGGTATCCCGGCAACCTGAAAGTGACTGTTACTTACCTTCTTACCGAAAAGAATGAATTGCAAATCAGCTTTAAAGCAACCACCGACCAGACAACCGTTCTCAACCTGACCAACCACACTTATTTCAACCTGAGCAGCTGCAGGGAGAATGTGCTGGGGCACCGGCTTCTGGTGAACAGCAAACGGCAGATTGAAAGCAAAGACCTGATCCCCACCGGAAATATTGCTGATGCATCGGGTTCTGTTTTTGATTTCTCTGAGGAGAAAACCATTGGCAGGGATATTGCCGGGTTACCCGATGGTTACGACACCGGATTTGCATTGGGCAACGATGATGGCAGCCTCACCTTTGCAGCAAGATTGTCAGAAATGACCTCCGGCAGGATGGTAGAGGTTTACACCGACCAGCCTGCGGTGCATGTATACTCCGGTTACTATATTCCGGAAGTAAAAGGCCATGCAGGAATCAGCTACGGCCGCTATATGGGAGTGGCCCTTGAAACCCAGCACTATCCTGATTCTCCCAACCATCCGCACTTCCCCTCTACCCGGCTGATGCCGGGAGAGAGCTTTATAAGCAGGACCATTTTCAGGTTCGGGCTTATCTGAAAATAATTTTCCCCCGCAACGGGGATAAAGTCTGACGGCAGCAGCAATGACAATCAAAATTGCACTCATTCTTTCCATCATCCTGCAGTTTGCTGCGGCCATCATTGCCATTTCCCTCACCCGCCGCACCAGAACAAACATCGCCTGGTGGCTGATTTCCGCAGGGTTTCTGCTGATGGCCTTCCGCAGGGTATTTGAACTTTTTCAGCTGCTCGACAAGGAAACCAGCTTTATTTCAGGCATGCTCAGCACCTGGACCGGAGTAGTAATCTCTATCCTGATGCTGGGAAGTCTGATCTTCATCAAGCGCATTTTCAACATACAGCAACGCATGGACGAACTGCGCAAAGAAAATGAATCACGTGTATTATCGGCCATTGTGCGAACCGAAGAGAAGGAACGG
>CALMDN010000390.1 GCA_937864935.1 uncultured Bacteroidales bacterium | reverse complement strand
ACAATACAGCCTTTGGACTTCAGGCACAGTTCGTTACCGACAATGAACGTTATGTGGTGTTGGGGAACTACCGCAACAACCGGTTCAGGTGGCGCGAAAACGGAGGGATTAAGTACGACAGCCTGTTTTCAGACAATATCGAAACCGACCGGCAGCGGATCACCATCAACCTGAGCGATGCCGACAATCAGATCAAGGAAAGCGGGGTATTTATTCGACAATTCTACTATTTCGGGAAAAAGCCACAGCACAAAAGCTACGCAGATACCCTTTCGAACGACAGCCTGGTCTTTAAGGGGCAAAAGGCCGACAGCCTTCACAGGGTTTACAATCCGGTAAGGACGAATTTCTTCCGACACACCTTTACCTATACCAGAAACTCACTGCTGTATACCGATAGCAATCCCTTGTCAGGATATTACAGCAATATTTACATGGATTCCACTGCCACTTATGACTCTCTTTACTACCATGAGTTTGTGAATGATCTCTCTTTCGAGGGAGGAGTAGGTCGCACCCGGGGTCCGGAGAAAGCAGTCAGGCTAAGGGCAGGGCTGGAGTACACCCTGGGCGTTTACCGCAACGATACCATATCGCGAAAGTTTGCCCGCCTGACGACCTATGCCTGGCTATCGGCCAATGCTTTCGGCATTGCTCGCATCGAGGGCAGAATCTGGGTCACGCAGGGAAATCCTTTCAATGGCGATAAAGGTCTTTCGGCATTGCTGAGTCTACCAGCCTTCGACAATTCCAATTCCTGGGGAAATCTCACCGCTTCGCTCTCTCTGGATGGTCTTCAGCCGGACTATATATACCAATACCACTATTCCAACCATTTCAGCTGGGAGAATGCCTTCGGACAGCAGACCATCTTCAGTGGACGGGCTATGTACAATCATAAGGTTTTTAAAGGCGGGTTTAATTTCTACAACCTTACCAACTATGTTTTTTTCAACGGCGAGGCGCTTCCCCAGCGAAATTCAGGATCGTTCAGTGTAAACCAGGCCTGGCTGGAAACAAGCTTCAGGTTGAGGAAATTCAACATTGAAGCCTTCGGAATCTGGCAAAACGCATCAAATGCTTCGGTGCTGCACCTGCCGGATATAGCAGCCCGCTTTTCGGCATCCTATTCTGTTTCGCTTTTCAAAAGGGCTCTGCACCTGAATACAGGGCTAACAGCACTTTACAATACTGCATTTTATGCCGATGCCTATATGCCGGCCTTGCGTTCGTATTATTATCAGAACAATGTCAAAACGGGCAATTACCCTTACCTTGACGCCTTCATCAACATCAGGGTAAAAAGGGCAAGAATGTATCTGATTCTGAAGCACCTGAACAGCGGACTTACCGGCTACAGTTACATTATGGTACCCGGGTACCCCATGCCAGACAGGGGACTCAGGTTCGGCGTTTCATGGCAGTTCTTTGATTAAGCAATGCCCATATTCCAGGTCAATTAACCGCAAAAACTTTAATCAGATCATTATGAAAAAGACCGGAGGATTGCTGGTCCTGATGCTGGCCAGCTATGTTCTTTTTTCGCAGGAGTCTCCTCAGATATCAGGAGAATACAGTGGCGGTTACAAATCAGGTTTTAACCTGAAGTATCTGCTGTACCTGCCGGATGAGTATCAACAGGAAACAGCCGGACAGTTTCCGTTGCTGGTATTTCTGCATGGTTCCGGGGAAAGGGGGGATGAGCTTGCAAAAGTCAAAGTTCATGGCCCTCCGAAACTGCTCGATATGGGGCATAAATTCCCGTTTGT
>CALMDN010000389.1 GCA_937864935.1 uncultured Bacteroidales bacterium | reverse complement strand
AAGAGACTACAAATTGTTGTGGTTCGGCAAGCGTTTGGGTAAAAAAAAGAGCACCCGAAAGTGCCCTGAATAAAAATTCTTATGTTCGGCTCATCTGTCCAATCAGATCATCTGAAGAAGGCTGATTTCCTTTTCATCAAGCATACGCCATTTTCCCCGCGGGAGATCTTTTTTGGTTAGGTTTGCAAAAGCAACGCGGTCGAGCTTAACCACTTCGTATTCAAGTGCCTCAAAAAGCCTGCGGATAACACGGTTCTTACCAGAGTGAATGACTACGCCGATATTTTTCTTGTCATTGGCAACCCCGGTGTATGCGATTTCGTCAACAGCCATCGGACCGTCTTCGAGTTCGACTCCTTCTGCAAGCCGCTGCATGTCAGATTTGGCGAGAGCCTTACTGAGTTCAACATGATATACCTTTCTTACCCGGTGGCCCGGATGGGTAAGCTTCTTGGCCATTTCACCGTCGTTTGTAAAAAGCAGCAATCCGGTTGTGTTGCGGTCGAGGCGGCCTACCGGATAAACCCGCTCACGACAGGCGTCCTTGATCAGCATCATTACCGTATTGCGTTCCTGTGGATCATCAACCGTGGTTATGTAACCTTTGGGTTTGTTGAGCAACAGGTAGACTTTCTTTTCGATGTGCAGCGTTTCACCCCCGAACTGAACCTTGTCGCCCCGGGTAATCTTGGTCCCGAGTTCGGTTACTATTGTCCCGTTTACAGTTACTGCGCCCGATTCAATCAGGGTATCTGCTTCCCTGCGCGAACAGATGCCGGCGTTGGCAATAAATTTGTTGAGCCGGATGGTTCCGTCTTCTTTATACGATTTTTTTTCCTTAGGAAGCTGAGGTGTTGATTTTCTGACACCGGCGGCCAAAGGTTTACGACCTTTATACCGGCTTTCACCCTCTGAGCCTCCTGTATTGTCCCGTGGTCCGGAGAACCTTTCACCCGCAGGAGTTTCACCGGTAGTTCTTCTCCTGTAAGGGCGATCACCATGATCCTTATCGCTGCTGAATTTATCATCTTTCTGAAACCTTCCGGGTTTTTCACTATCCGGTTTCCTGTAGGGCCGTTCGCTGTGTTCCTTGTCAGAACTGAATTTGTCGTCTTTCGTAAATCTTCCGGTTCCGGAGTCCCTTGTATTTCTGTAAGGACGCTCTTCCGAAAAGGGCTTATCCTTATTAAAACGGCTTCCGGAGCTACCTTCATCATTTTTGTTGAATGGCCGGCTGCTGCGTGTTTCACGGCTATAAGGCTTATGCTCTTTATCAGCGGATGAACGGTCTTTGCTCCAGGGCCTTTTTTCTGTTTCCGGGGTTTTATTCCTGTCGGAATAATGGGTATCTCCGGTGTCGGTTTTTCTTTTCCAGGGGCGGTCACTTCCTTCATTTTCTCCGGCGCGCTTTCTGAAAGAAGGTTTATCGGTATTCTCTTCCCTTTTTCTGTAAGGCCTTTTACTTTCGGGTGCATCCTTGCCCGGGTAAGGTTTTCTTTCTTTGCCCGGATCATCAGAGAATCTGCCGGTTTTTCCACCGGTTTTTCCCGGGTAATCCCTGCCTTTACCGGCGCGGCCCTTCGGGGTAGCACCATCGGCATCGTTTTTCTTCCCTGTGGAAAAATCACGGGGAACACGTTTCATTGCACTCATTTGCAGTTTGTTTTAGCCGGCAAAGGTAAGGAAGATTCAAACACACTGTATTGGATATATTACAGTACTGAAAATCAGGTGTTTTTGCTATGATGCCCTTTCGCGGGTGTGCAAGGTAGCTGTTCCGGTGTTCTTTTTGCTGAAAAGCCTTGTATCCGTGCCTTTTTTTTAGTATATTCGTAATTCATGAGCGAAAGAACGGAATTGGAAACCAACAACTCAGGCTATGGAAACTTCAGATGAAAAGATTATTGTGATTGCCCGTCACCCGAATTCAAGGGCCTTGCTGTTAAAATCGAGACTGGAAGCAGAAGGAATCGATTGTTTTCTCTCACACCAGAACCTTGTTCAGGCTGCTGTTGCCGGCGGCGTTGAGATCAAGGTCAGACGTTCGGACGTTGACAAGGCCCTGCGGGTGATCGAAGAAGCCCTGGAACTGCATGGCCCGCAGAAGGAAGCTTCTGTCCGATCGTTACGCAGCGTCAGAAAGATACTGGTTGCCGTTGATTTTTCTGAGGCTTCACTCAAAGCCTGCTCTTTTGCTGTAGGCCTTGCCGGCAAACTGAAAGCCGAAATCAAGCTGCTGCACGTATTCTACAATCCCGTGCTCGATATCGCTCCTTTCGATACCAGCCATGCCTATCAGGTGAACCTGGTCAACTACCTGCACGAAACGGAACAGAATGCCCGTCATCAACTGATTAAACTGGTGAAGGAGCTGAAACAAAAGGTGAAGGAGTCGAACCCCGACCTGAAGATTACCCATTCCCTCTCGAATGGACTGGTGGTCGAAGAGGTGGTGGCTGCTGCACAAAAATTCAGACCGGGGCTTATAGTTACCGGTACCCGGGGCATGGGTCAGCAAACCAGCGGTTTTCTAGGTAGTGTTACCGCCAAACTGATCGAAAAAACCAGTATCCCTGTGCTGGCCATACCCGAACAAAACAGGTTTGCAGGCATAGACAAGGTTAAGAATGTTCTCTATGCCACCGATTTTGATCAGTCGGATCACCTGGCCATCAGCCGTCTCATCAACCTGCTGCACCCCTTCGGTACCAGCCTCCATGTGGTACACATCAGTATCGGGGTCAGGAAATCCTGGGACAAAGTGAAAATGGACAGCCTGAAAGCCTTTCTCGACAGTGAATATAAAAAGTATCCGGTGAAAACAGAGATCGTTGTCAGCGACGACATCATCAACGGGCTGGAGACTTATATCCGAAACAATGAGATCGATGTGATTGCAATGACCAACCACAACCGCGGACTGCTGAGCAGCTTCTTTACACCCAGCATCACCCGGAAAGTACTGACACGGATTACACGACCCTTGTTTGTGTTCAAGTCACTCGACTGATGTCAGAGTACCGGGTAAAAGGCGTCGGTGATGTGATTGATGCGTTTGGTGGTGCTGTTCAGTACGATGGAGATGATGTCGAAACGTACCTCCAGCGTCAGGTTGTTCTTTTCCACATAAGCCTGCGTTGAACGCACAAGAAAACGCTGCTTGGTGGCATTCACAAATATTTCAGGTTCCCCGAAAAAATCGGAACGCCTGGTTTTTACTTCCACGATCACCAGAAAGCCATCCTTTTCGGCGATGATGTCAATTTCATCCTTCCCGAAACGCCAGTTGGTCTCGTGGATGTAGTATCCGTTTTCGCGCAGATGCTTCAGCGCCAGCTCTTCACCCAGGGTGCCCAGTTCGTTGTGCTCAGCCATATTGTTGAATTGAATGATCCTGCAATTGATTGACCGCATTGTAAACTATCCTACCAGC
>CALMDN010000388.1 GCA_937864935.1 uncultured Bacteroidales bacterium | reverse complement strand
ATTGCTGGTAAAAGGTCAGAAACGCGGGAAATCTGATTGTTTTGCCGGGGACAATAACATCACCAACACAGCCTATGCATTCATGCTTGTAAAATATGCGACGGGTTTCGGGGGCAGCGAACCCAGATACTATTATCATGGATTGCCGCTGCACCTTTTTGCCGGTATTGAGTTCCGGTTTATGAATTAAGCGGTGGGGATTAATGAAAAAGCATTCTGAACCTTCGGTTCTGAAAGGGCAAGTAGCAGGATGATTATTAGAGTTAGAATAGAAATTAGCTTAAAACAAATTCGTAGCTTAAAACCCTTACGATGACTATGTATACAGAAGCCCGGATACTGTTGGATGGACCTGACTGCAAACATATTTTACAATATTTTTTGATATAGGAAAGAAGAAGCTTATTCGTAAAATTATGATGACCGTAGTCGACTGTTATATCGATCTTCATGGAAAGAGTCTATCTTTTGGAGCAATAGAAAATTCACTTTTAACAAAGGCTTTCAGATTATTAAGGATGAAAATCGAGAAGTCTTTACCAAATGTTTCAGTAGACTTATTTCGTTATTATATGATAAATCCATATTATTGAACAAATAATGTTTTTACATTTACATTTTGTTATTCGATGTTATCAATTCTGGTATAGTTATGACCAATCAGAACCCTGAACAAATTGCCAGAGATCGCATTGACAGGCAACTTTATGCCAGTGGATGGGCCGTTCAGGGAATCAGACAGATCAATCTGCATGCAGCGGAGGGTGTTGCAGTAAAAGAATACCTGACTGACGTTGGTCCGGCCGATTATGTTTTGTTTGTGGATGGGAAACCCTGTGGTGTGATCGAAGCCAAACGTGAAGAGGAAGGCCACCGGATCAACATGCACGAAAACCAGGGTGAAGATTATGCCCATGCAAGGTTGAAGCACCTGAAAAATGAACCCTTGCCATTTGTGTATATCAGCACCGGCGAAATTACCCGCTTTACCGATTTTACTGACCCGAAACCCAGGGCCAGAGAGGTTTTTAATTTCCATAAACCTGAAACAATCAGGGATTGGTTGAAAAAGGAGAAATCACTCAGAAGAAGCCTTTTTGACCTTCCGGCATTGCCATCAGATGGCCTTCGGGAATGTCAGATCACTGCAATCAGTAAACTGGAAGCCTCTTTCAAAGAGGGCAGACCTAAAGCCCTCATCCAGATGGCGACTGGCTCCGGAAAAACATTCACGGCCATTACTGCTATTTACCGCTTGCTGAAGTTCGCCAGGGCAAAGAGGGTTTTGTTCCTCGTGGATACCAGAAACCTGGGAGAGCAAGCCGAACAGGAGTTTATGTCTTATCTTCCCAACGATGACAACCGGAAATTTACCGAACTCTATAATGTACAACGACTGAAGTCGGGATACATAGCCACCGATAGCCAGGTGTGTATCAGCACTATTCAGCGATTGTATTCCATTTTAAAAGGAACAGAACTTGAAGAGAATGCCGAAGAGGTAAACCCGAACGAATGGAAATACCAACCCAGGGAAATTCCGCCGCTTGTTTATGATCCCCGCTTACCGGTTGAGTTTTTCGACTTTATTGTAATTGATGAATGTCACCGGAGCATTTATAACCTCTGGAAACAGGTGCTTGAGTATTTTGATGCGTTTGAGATCGGATTGACAGCCACACCGGATAAGCGGACCATCGGATATTTCAACCAGAATCTTGTCAGCGAGTATTCCCACGAAATGGCTGTTGCTGATGGGGTTAATGTAGGCTACAATGTTTATCTTATTGATACCAGAATAAGCCGCAAAGGGGCAACCCTCTGGCAGGGCGAATACATTGAACACCGGGAAAGGCTAACCCGCAGAAAAAGGCTTGAACTACAGGATGAGGATGAGGTCTATTCCTCAAAACAATTGGATACCGATGTGGTAAATCCCAACCAGATCAGGACCATCATCCGGACATTCAGGGAGAACCTGCCTGCCATTTTCCCCGACAGGGTGGATGAACAGGGAAATTTCGAGGTGCCTAAGACCCTTATATTCGCTAAAACCGACAGCCATGCTGACGACATTATTCAGATTGTAAGGGAAGAGTTTGCCGAAGAAAACAGGTTTTGTAAAAAGATTACTTACAATTCTGATAAAGACAGAAAAGACAAGGATGATAAACTGCTGGAAAAAGCACAGAAAATCGGCGGCCTTAAAACAAAAAAGCGCAACAGCTACCACCCGCGCATCGCTGTAACGGTGGACATGATTGCAACCGGCACCGATGTAAAACCGCTTGAATGTCTGCTGTTTATGCGCGATGTAAAGAGCCGGAATTATTTTGAACAGATGAAGGGCCGGGGAACACGTACCATTGACCTCGACAGTTTGCGGAAAGTGACACCAACTGCAAAGTTCACCAAGGACCATTTCGTTATTGTTGATGCCATAGGGGTTACGGCGAGCCTGAAAACAGACAGTCGCCCCCTCGAGAAAAAGCCCGGAGTGCCGCTGAAGGAATTGCTACAGGCTGTTGCCGTTGGTGCACGTGATGAAGAATTATTTACCTCACTGGCCAACCGCCTGACCCGGCTTGACAAACAGATTGATGAAAAACAGCGAAAAAAATTTACAGAAAAATCAGGTGGAAAAACCATATCTCAGGTAGTTAAGGCTTTGCTGAATGCATATAACCCCGATGTAGTAGAAGAATTGAAGCTGACGATTGAAAATAAAATGCGCGGTGATTCTCCGGATGTCATTAAATCCGAAATCCGGAATCAACACTCCGCAATCCTTGATGAAGCTGCTAAGGTATTTACCGGTGAGTTAAACGAATACATTGAGAATGTGCGGAAAGCACTGGAGCAAAAGATAGATAGCGTTAATCCGGATGAAGTGATTTATGCTGGCTGGGAAAAAGACAGTGTTTCAAAGGCAAAGGAACTGGTCAACGGTTTTACAGCATGGATGGAACAAAACCGGGA
>CALMDN010000387.1 GCA_937864935.1 uncultured Bacteroidales bacterium | reverse complement strand
TTAATTCAAACTTAAAACCAATTCAATGGGACTACGTTTTATATCTGCTGAGGAAGCGGCTGCTTACATCAATCACGACGATGTTGTAGGATTCAGTGGCTTTACACCGGCCGGATCGGTTAAATCGATACCGGTGGCCATAGGGGAGAGGGCAAAGGCTTTTCACGCCCAGGGAAAACCTTTTAAAATCGGTGTAATAACCGGTGCATCTACCGGTGATTCACTTGACGGTTCCCTGGCCAGGGCTGAAGCCGTGAAATTCAGAACGCCTTATCAGTCAAACCCCGATCTGCGCAATCTGATCAATGCCGGAAAGGCTGACTATTTTGATTCACATCTATCCTCTGTGGGACAGAACATCAGGTATGGTTTTCTGGGAAAAATCAACTGGGGAATCATCGAGGCTTGCGATGTAACGGAGAGCGGCGAAATCGTACTTACCACCGGTGTCGGCATTTCGCCCACCATTTGTAAAGTAGCTGATAAAATACTCATTGAGCTCAATTCCTTTCATCCGAAAGCATTGAGAGGGATGCACGATATCCACATTGTGGCTGATCCTCCGAACAGACGCGAAATTCCGATTTATAAACCTTCAGACAGGGCAGGCAGTGAAGTCATTAAGGTTGACCCCTCGAAGATTGCAGGAGTTGTACTGACCAACCTCCCTGACGAAGTTGGCGGTTTTTCAGGTACGGATGAAGTGACCGATAAAATCGGGCAGAATGTTGCTGATTTTCTTTCTGCTGAACTGAAAAGCGGCCGGATTCCCTCCTCTTTTCTTCCGCTGCAGTCGGGAGTCGGTAATATTGCCAATGCCGTGATGGCTGCCCTTGGGATGCACAAAGGAATTCCCGATTTTGAAATGTACACTGAGGTAATTCAGGACAGTGTAATCGATCTGATGCTGAAAGGACGCATCAAATATGCCAGTGGTTGTTCGCTGACGGTATCGCCGGAAGCATTGAAAACCATTTATGATCAGCTTGATTTTTTCCATAAGCGCATTGTGCTCAGGCCTCAGGAAATCTCCAACAGTCCTGAAATCGCGCGACGCATCGGAATCATCTCTATCAATACAGCCATCGAAGTGGATTTGTTCGGCAATGTCAACAGCACCAATGTAATGGGGCGCAAAATGATGAATGGCATCGGAGGATCCGGTGATTTTACCCGCAACGCCTACATCTCAATTTTCACCTGCCCGTCGGTGGCCAAAGGAGGGAAAATCAGTGCGTTTGTCCCCATGGTATCCCACACCGACCACAACGAACATTCTGTTCAGGTTGTGATTACAGAACAGGGAATTGCCGACCTGAGGTCGAAATCTCCCAAAGCCAAAATGCAGACAATCATCGAAAACTGTGTGCACCCCGATTACCGGCAGATCATGAATGACTACGCTTATCTTGCCGGTGACACCCATACTCCCTGTACACTTTCTGCTGCATTTGCCATGCACATGGAATTCGAGAAGTCCGGTGATATGAAAAATGTCAACTGGGGCGACTGTTTCAGAAAGTAGTTAACTCAACTGACCGATCTTTTCTCCTCTTTCAGAAAGAGATCAGACCGATAGAATCTGGAGGTGAATATTTTTGCCGGGCGCGCATAACGGCTGCAGCCCGGCAATTTTTGTATTTTTGGCCCATGAAATTGGTTCTGGTTTCACTGTTTTCAATGGCGATTGCAATCGCTGATGCTCAGGTTCTGAACATAGAGCGTGAGCGAATAAAAACAGATACCACCGGCTGGTCAGGAACCGGTGGCCTGTCAGTCAATCTTATCAGCAATACCCAACGCTTCACAGAAATCGCCCTGGGTGCTCATCTGCAGTATAAAACAAACCGGAGTTTAACCCTGGCACTGTCGGATTATGAAATCATCAAATCGGAAACCGATGATTTTTCCAACAAGGGGATGCAACATTTCAGGTACAACTACAAGATAAATAAAACCTTAACCTGGGAAGCCCTGGCTCAGGCTCAGTTCAACAAAGTACTTAACCTGAAATTCAGGGGGTTGCTGGGCACTGGGGCCCGGTTTAAAGTTCTTGGTCATGAGAGTTTCAGGGTATACACCGGAATTGCCTATATGCTTGAATATGAAATTCCAGAAGGCGATGGCAAGAAAGAAACCAGCAACAGGTTCAGCAGCTACATTTCGCTTACCTTCAAAGTGGGAGATGGTTTCAGCCTGATCAATACCACCTATTTCCAGCCAAAAGTTACATCCTTTAAAGATCACAGGGTAGCAAACAATACTGACCTTGTGTTTAAGATCACCAAACACCTGTCGTATGCCCTTGCCTTCGAACACCTCACCGACTCCAGACCATTGCCTGGGGTGCCGGAAAATATCTATAGTTTAAAAAACAAGTTATTGCTTGATTTTGGCAAGTAACACATGACTGAAAAAAAAGGAGCAAAACCTGGCCGGATTCCTGACTTTGATAAGCCGAAGCTGACCGGATTGATTCTGGAAAGTTTCCTTTCGATGAAGTATCCGGTAAGTCCGGAAGAGGTCATTCTGGAAGAACCGGACCGGAATGTTGTGAGGGGAATCATCCGGCTTTGGGTTGACCGGGCATTGACGGATTTCCCATTTGAGGTTACTTTCAGCAGCGATCGTTTCAGGTGGCAGTTTCTGCCTGGTAAACAGGGATTTACCTGCCTGCCTGAGGATATCAGGCCGGTGTAATCAGATGCGTTCGTTTACCACAAACTCAAACAGGGCTGCCAGGGTCTCAAAGGCATAGTATTCATCCCATCCGGTAAAATCGAGAATCTGGTATTTGTTTTCTGACTGGTTAAAGACATACACTTCCTCATCTGAACGTCCGAACAGGACACAGCCTGGAAGCCTTTCTGAAATGTTCCATTGAACATTCTGTACCAGAATATCGTAGTGATCGGGCCGTTCATCGGAACGGACAGAAAATATATAAATCCCGTTGTAAAAATAACCATTGCTGAGCCTGTAGAAAGTGCTCAGTTCTTCACTCCAGGCGTGGCCAGATTCAACCAGCAGAGTCGCTGACTCCTGAAGCAAATCAGGGTTACAGGG
This sequence comes from uncultured Bacteroidales bacterium, assembly GCA_937864935.1. Classification (GTDB taxonomy): domain Bacteria; phylum Bacteroidota; class Bacteroidia; order Bacteroidales; family Lentimicrobiaceae; genus Lentimicrobium. Next base: position 2,657 of record CALMDN010000387.1, on the reverse strand, counting down.
TGAATAGGTTTCGGCAAATTCCAGTTTTCCGAATTTTCGGATAAGAGCTTCCAGTTTTTTAGTTGCCATATCTCTGTTTATTTAGTTTTACCTGGCAAAGAATGACCTTTGGTCAATCACAGCATCTTTGAATTTCCAGAAATCATCTTCTGCAAAAATAGTTATTCTGATGTGCAGGCAGCTGCAGACATCCCTTAAAAATGCCTGGAGTTGTTGAAATTTCAGGCGAAAGGCAATTTTTCAGGTGCAAAGAATCGTTCTGACTTTTCAATCTTTCAGATTGTGCCTGCACCCGACATTTTTAGAGTTGAATCGGGATTGGTTTCGCAAAAGAAATGGTTTTAGTTGTTACTTTTGATGCTTAGACCTATTAATGCAATACAGAGGTCTTTGTCTGCTATTGTTCTGATCCGCTGATGGTCACTTTCATTCTGGTCAGCAGAGATTGTCACAATGCAACAACCTATGCCAGCTCCGGAAACAGGGGCATTATTCAGAAAAATATGGAGGATCCCGACGGAAAATCAGATTTCGGAACATATCATGCCCCGGCAGGCAGGGCAGATCATGAGGAAATTCTGAAATCATACGATCAGCTTGCAGCCAATGAAATGATTGCCCTGATTACAGATGCCATGCCGGATGTTGCCGTGATACTGAACGGGCAGCGGCAGGTTGTCTATTCGAATAAAATGCTGATGAATCTGATTGGCGATGCTCCATTAAAGGCTGCCTTGGGAAGCAGGCCAGGTGAATTCCTCAATTGTCTGAATGCCGGAAATGCACCTTCCGGTTGTGGTACAGGGATATCCTGCCGCTATTGCGGAGCAGTGAACGCCATTCTTGAGTGTCAGAGAACCGGTCAACAATCGCAAAGCGAATGCAGGATCAGCAGCCATTCAAAACAGGCAGACCTTGCTTACGATCTGCTGGTGACGGCTAAACCATTCCGGTATGCTGAAAGCGATTATATTATATTGACTATTAAGGATATCAGTGATCAGAAGCGCAGGCGTATGCTTGAGCGGATGTTTTTTCATGATGTACTGAATACGGCTTCCGGCCTGAACGGTATGCTGCTGGCCCTGAAGGAGGCATCCGGGAACGAGGAGTTGAGCGAATACATTGACATTGCGGGAAAAGCGAGCAATGACCTGATAGAAGAGCTGCTGGCCCAGCGTGCCCTGGCTGCCGCTGAAAACGGGGATTTACAGATCAATGTAACCCGATGCTCCAATCTTCAGCTTATTCATGATGTTGCGGCCTACCTGTCGCATCACGAAATTGCTGAAGGAAAACGTATCCTTGTAGATCCATTTTCACACGCTGTACAAATTGAAACCGACCCGCAGCTACTCAAACGCGTGTTGCTTAATCTGGTTAAAAATGCCCTGGAAGCCAGCCAGCCTGGTGATAACATTACGATGGGTTCCAAAATAGGGGATACATCTGTCAGGTTTTGGGTGAATAACCCGGGCAGGATGTCGGAAGAAGTGCAGAGCCAGATTTTCCAGCGGTCCTTTTCAACCAAGGGGGCCGAACGGGGTATTGGGTCATATTCAGTTAAACTACTGACAACCAAATATCTGAAAGGATCGGTGGAGTTTACTTCAGATGAGCGGTACGGAACAACTTTTCAGGTAGAACTTCCCCTGGGTATTTGAGGAAACAAACATACCTAATCTACCCTGAGTTGAAATAATCAAGCGATGTATTTCATAATCAAATCGATTAACTCACCAGCCCTGATGGGTTTGGGAATGTAATCGTCGCAGCCGGCATTCAGAAAAACCTCACGATCGCCGGGTATGGCAAAGGCGGTGGTTGCGATAATCGGAATGGCAGGTTTTATTTTCTTGATTGCCCGCGTGGCTTCAACGCCATTCATCACCGGCATCTTGATGTCCATCAGAATGAGGTCAATTTTGTTGTCAATCTCAACATACTCAAGGGCTTCAAGGCCATTGTTGGCCCTGAAAAGATCGAAACCGGCCTTTTTCAGGAGTTTTTCAACATAACGGAAATTCGATTCCTCATCCTCTGCAACCAGAATCTTGAAACCCGGTGGCACCAGCCTGTTCTCTTTCGGATGAATATCTGACTGTTCTGACTCTGACATAATACTTAATGTTGTTCTTCCGGAACTATATATTTAGAACAGGATAAGTCAGGATTTGTTTCGTTTTTCAACCTTGAGAAAACCTGATTATCCGGAAACGAATATACAAATAGTTTGACGGATGGCAAGCAAATTATTTTCGTGATTGAATGATCTGATCCTGATCCGCTAAAAATCATTTAATTAGAAAATTGTAAAGCATCTGATTATCAGCAATTCTAAATAATGATAATCTGTAAATCAGCATTTTTTGCTTCCTGATCACCTTATTTATGGTCAACAACAAGTTTTCCGGTGAGATACTGTTGATTATTTATCAATCTCAACAGGTAGATTCCATTCGGGAGATCGGTGAGCGATACCGGAAATGGATTGTCGGTATATGAGATTTTTCTGATTAGTGAACCGGAAGCTGAAATAATTTCAAGGGTCGAACCTGGATTTAAGGAAAGACCTGATTCAACAGAAATAACCGTGCTGGCAGGATTCGGGCTTATTTTAAGGGTTTCTTTCATGGTTTGATAATCTTTTATACTAC
>CALMDN010000386.1 GCA_937864935.1 uncultured Bacteroidales bacterium | reverse complement strand
GTAGGCCACTACGGTAACTGCAAGAAAAACAAGGTAAACCCGGTAAGCGGGAGGCCGGTTCTGCATCTCAGGTTGATTTCGCTTTGGTTTAGCGAAAGTAAGCAGAAAATTGCCAGCATCCGAGCCTGAAATATTGCTAACTTAGCCACTGACTAAGCAACAGGCTATGACGTTTTCAGTTTCCGTCGTTATTCCCTGCCACAACGAAGAGGAGAACGTAGAAATCCTCTACAGCAGGCTGACAGAGGTTTTATCAGCATACCCCCACCATGAGCTGCTGTTTGTTGACGATGGCAGTACCGACCATACCCTTGACAGCATCACACGGCTGGCTGAAAACGACAACCGCATACACTATCTTTCACTCTCGCGCAATTTCGGCCATCAGCATGCGCTGAAGGCAGGTCTGGATCACGCTTCCGGCGATTGTGTCATCAGCCTCGATGCCGATCTGCAGCACCCTCCGGCCCTCATTCCCACGCTCATAGCCCGGTGGCAGGAAGGTTATGAAGTGGTGAACACCATCAGGGGAGCACAGAAATCGCTGCCGCTGTTTAAAAGGATTACCTCACATCTGTTTTACAAAAGCATCAACAGGCTCTCATCCGTTGAAATCAATGCCGGTATGGCTGATTTCCGCTTGCTCGACCGCAAGGTGGTGGATGCGCTGAAACAATTCAATGAAAATTACCTTTTTCTGCGCGGATTGATTCCCTGGCTGGGCTTCAGGCAAACCTCCATAGCCTTTGAACCGGCAGAGAGAAATGCGGGAACCACCAAATACCATTTTACCCGGATGCTGAGGCTGGGTCTTGATGGCGTCACCTCGTTCAGCAGCAAACCCCTGTACCTTTCCATTGCGGTTGGGGTGCTGATCGCGGCTGTGGCGTTTCTTTACGGGCTGTATGCTGTTTACGTGCACTTCTTTACCGACAATGCCCTGCCGGGATGGACCTCCATTACAGCCAGCGTGCTGTTTATCGGCGGGTTACAGCTGATTATGCTCGGCATAACAGGAATCTACCTGGGCAAACTGTTTATTGAAAACAAAAGAAGGCCGAATTATCTGATCAGCAGAAAGAATTTCTGATGACACGACAACGTGTATCTGCACCGGTCTGTTTCATTAAAAGGCCTAATGCGGTTGCAAAGCAGAACCAGCGGGTAAGATTACACTGATTTGTAAAAGGTTACTTTACAAATTTGATCTTGTTCATGGCGTAAAACACCATTTTCAGCAACAACCAGCCATGTTTGAACCGTGAAATATTGGTATCACCATAAATTCTGGCGCGGTAACGGATGGGCACTTCCACGAGCTTCAGGTTCAGCTTGGCTGATCCAAAAATAAGATCGAAATCGCCAAACGGATCAAAATCACCGAAATAGGACCTGTTGGCTGCCAGTTTCCGGTAATTGTCGGCTGTGAGTACCTTGGTGCCGCAGAGTGTATCCTTGATACGCTGACCCAGTAGCCATGAAAACATGACTGAGAAAAACTTGTTTCCCATCATATTCAGGGTGCGCATGGCTTCATCTTCCATGGGATAAACCAGCCTGGTTCCGTTGATATACTCGCCCTTCCCAGTTGCAATGGCATTGTAAAACTTTGGGAGATCTTCAGGTGGGACCGTAAGATCGGCATCAAGAATCATCAGGATGTCACCCTTGGCATGAGCATAGCCTTTTCTCACAGCATCTCCTTTCCCCTTTCCATCCTGAACCAGCCAACTGACATCGCGTTTATCCTTATAGAGCTCACAAACCCGCTTTATCTCATCCAAAGTATCATCCGTTGAATTCCCTTCAACGAAGATAATTTCAGTATGACTCCCCATTTGAGGTGTGCGGATGACTGCATCTTCAATGTTGCCTTTTTCATTTCGCGCAGGAATGATCACACTCACACTGTATTCCTGATTGTCGAAAGGTTTGTTCTCTGGTAAACGGGCAACTATGTATCCTGTAAGACACAAATTGTTGATCAGCGGCAGATAGGCAAGATACTGATTGAAAATCCACGAAAGCACAGGAATATACAAAGGGAAAAGATATCGTTTTCCATATTTTATAACATCGTATCCTTCTATCTGGAGCAGGTTCATCACATCCCCACGGTTAAGCCAGTTCAACCGCTGATGGGGCATTTTTAACCCGATCTTTTGCGCGAGCCACAAAAAAGGCTCCCATAAAAAATTGTGGTATGAGATAAGTATACGGGTGCCGGGATGTACAACCTTTTTCAGTTCACTGAATGCCTGCTGAATATCCTCAAGATAGCCCAGTGTATCAGAGATAATGATGTAATCAAATTTCTCCTCCAGTGAAAGGGCTTCTGCATCCATGACTTTAAAGTGCAGTTGCGGGTACTTCTCTTCTGCAATCCTGATCATTGATGGTGAAAAATCAATGCCGAGCCCATAAGAAGGTTCTATTGCATTAAGTAAAAAGCCAGTGCCGCAACCTATTTCAAGCACCTTTGATCCGACTGGTATGTTAAACCGAAAGAACCTGACCAGATTTTTGTAATAATAACTGTTCTGACGGATGTATTTGTTACGCCTGGGAGCTACATGCTCAATGGCATCAAGTACCCGTTGCTTGTTTCTTGAAATACTATTCATTGGCTGTTAAATCAATCGTTAACGGAGAAATCCTGTCGCACCTGAAATCATCGAAGAAGACGGTTTCCTTGCCGCTGTTCCAGACGTAAATCTTTATTATATCGTCTTTGATTCTCTTGTCAATTGTAAAATCCATGGATATCTTTTTCCACCCGTTCTCCTCCTCAGCAATCAATGCATTGGAAGAAACATAGAATTCCTGACTATCCAGCCCTGACCCAACCAATACCACATCTTTCAGATCTCCTGACACCCATACTCCTACAGAAAATCTTTCACCCGGCCTTATGCTATCCTCTTCAATTCCGAAAGCATAGGGAAGCTCCGGATTGGTTTTTACACAACTCATTCCTGTGTGTGACTTTTCAAAAGTCAGAATCCCTGTATCACCGGACTTTGTTTTGCTGAGGGTATTGATGGAAGTCTGATCCTTACCCGCGGTTTCGGCACCGTTAAAAATGATCTTTCTGGATGCATGAGCTCCTTGCTCATCAACCTTCACCGGAGCCAGAAGCTTCGCCCTGCCATTGTATGTTTCGGTCATTCTCCATCCAGAAGAATCAGAAAGATTCAAAAGTGAGGGATCGGGTTCAACCCAGCCCGGGGTATGCAGTATTAACAGATGTCCATGATATTCAGCGAACAGTGCATCAGGAGAGATGGCATCTCCACCCCAGTGAACAATGCGCTGATTGTAGGCATCAAGAATGTAGTAGTCAGGATAAATTTTCTGCAGGTCGGCGACATAACGGCCATGACTATAGGCATTTCCGAAGAACAATCCGGCCACCGGAGATGCCCCGGGATTGGTAAAAACAACAGCATGTTTCTGATTGGCCCCGACAGCAGCTCCCCAGGCTTCCTCAAACTCCCAGTTAAAATCTGTCCCATAGAGTTGCTCTTTGCGGTTCAACCCTGATCGTATACCTGAATAAACCAATACCACCGTCAGTAAAGTGACTACAACTGTTCTGAGAGATTTCCGCTCGGGTAATGTTCGTATAAGCAGGTAAACAACAAGAATAACATTGATGGCTGCAATACTTTCGTAAGGGAGCAGGTATGCTGCCTTGGGCTGCTTGGCGATAAGCAGGTATCCGGCACCCTGTGCCACCAGCACTGCAAGCAGAAGACGTGCAGCTGCCGGATCGGAATACTTCTTCCTGAACATCCTGTAAAACAACATTGTCAGCAATAAAAGTGCAGTCAACAGTGTAATCCCTGAAAGATACGGGTTGACCTTAATCAGGTTTATCAACTCACCAACATATTTTGCCTTGTCGATTACCTCAGCACTGCCCGAACCATATTGCCCGGAATGAAGGAAAAGGTTGTAAACCCATTTGAACATTGCCGGGTACATCCTGATCACCGGTAATGTGAACAAAGGTTCGTGCATGATGGCTTCTGGAGCCACCTG
>CALMDN010000385.1 GCA_937864935.1 uncultured Bacteroidales bacterium | reverse complement strand
AGAACAGGCTGGCCTCTTTAAACAAACTGCCGGTATCTTGCTGGGAATCTGCATCCATGCTTGAAAAACAGGCCGACATCTACATGAAATACGGAGTCTTTTCGGAAGGCGTCATCAACGGAGTTGCGAGGAAACTCCGCAGCTATAATGATCAGAACCTCCGCGACGAGATCAGCAGCAACAAAGAGAAAATGATCGGAGTGGTAAATCAGTTTTTCCACTGCGGATAGCCCAACCCTTTGCGAGTCAGTCTATACCGGTGATCGCCGGTTTACCGGTGTTTCCTGAATCGGATCAGTTTGCGGCCCAGGTATACCCTGCGCAGCCAGAATGGCAGCACCATGGCTCCGATAATTAGGTATGGATAGTAAGTGATCAGGCGCCAGGAGAAAGCCACCAGGGTGGTAAGGTCTCCTGTGGGCCCGGCAATAAACTCGCGCAAAAACACCGGGAAGAAATATTCTGCGATACCACTGCCTCCCGGCGTCGGGCTGACAAGCATGATAACCCACATCATCAGTTGTCGGGCATATATCAGGAAATTCTGGCCCAGGGATACCTGCCCGATGAATCCCATGATCAGCAGGTTGACCACCCAGAATCTCGCAGTCCATGAAAAAACCGTTGCCCCGAATGCTTTCACCCAGAAAGTAAAAGACTTCCCCCTGAACTCATTGGATGCTACAATCACCTGATCTCCGGTTTCGGTAGCCCCACTCCTGAATTTTTTCAAAAATGAAATGGAGGTTATTTTCACCAACAACCATTTGAAAGCCGCCGGATTAAATATAACTCCGTAACTGAGCAGTACTGTAAGAATACTGATGATGAAATAACCGACAAGGAAAATCTCCAGAGCACCGAATTTTGTCCCAAACAAAGTAAATTCCGATGCTACAACCACCATCCTGTCGAAACCGGCTATCAGAAACACCAAAGGAACCATGGCGATATAGAACAATTCATCGAGCAGCGCAGTGACCATAACAATGGCTGCAGAACGACCTGCTCCAAGCTTCTCCTTAATGAGGATGAACACGGCGATGGCCGACCCTCCCACCACCGAAGGCGTAACACTCGAAGCAAACTCCCAAAGAAATATCACGTCAAAGGACTTTCGCCATGTAAGGGCATTACCGGATAGCAGCCGTATGCGATACATATAGGCAACATCCCTCACGGCCACAAGCATCAAGGCACCGCCAAAATATAGAAATGAGTTCCAGGTAAACCGCAGGGCACTGATCTCGCTATGCCCGATATCACGGTAAATCATATAACCGATCACAGCCAGACCGATAGTCACCGGAATAATGATCCGGCGAAAAGCGAAAATTTTCAATATCCGGCGCTGTTGACTGGCCATAGGTAAACCGCTTCAAAAGTTCTTGTCAATCCCGAAAATCAAAGGATGAATAACACGACAAATGATTGCCAGATGGCATGATATTCAACAATGCTTTGCCCTGTTCTCTATTTAAAACTGCCATAGTGGCAGTCGCAGCAGCAATAAACTGCCATTGTGGCAGATAAATAGTCGATTAAGCCACTCAGAATCAGTTGGCACAATGATTGAAAACAGCTGCACATCAAAATTAATCAAAAACTTAAATGGAGGACCATAAAATGACTTTCGTAAATCTCAAAACCCGCCCTGCTTATTACAATGTTTTCGATCACCTTTTTGCAAACCAGGGATACACCGAAAACAACTGCCAGCCTATGGTAAATATTTTCAATCAGGACAAAGCCTTTGTTATTGAAATGGCGGTTCCGGGTTATTCAAAAGAAGATTTCAGCATCAATCTTGAACAGCAGGTATTGAAAATCAGCGCAGAACCAAAGCAAAAAGAAGTGGATGACGACAAATTCCTCAGGAAAGAGTTTTCCCTGAATGGGGTAAAGCGCAATTTTACCATCCCGAAAAATATTGACACCGACAACATCAGTGCAGATTTCCGTGATGGTTTGCTGAAGATAACCTTGCCCCGCAGGGAAGAACCGGTACTCAGAAAAGAGATCAGCATTGCCTGATAACTTACCTGACAGAAATTAAAAGAGCCGTGATTGAATCATGGCTCTTTTGCTGTTTGACAAATGCTGATATTTGCCGAAAAATTACCGATGAACAAGACCTCCAGGGCCCATCTTTTTCTGATTGTTTCGGGACTGCTTTTCGGAGCCAATTACTGGATAGCCAAGGGCCTGATGCCGGATTTCATGCAGCCGGCACAGATTATCCTGGTAAGGTGTCTTTCCGCCGTTGCGCTGTTCTGGTTGGTTTCCATGATGACAATCCGGGAGAAGGTCGGCCGGCGTGACCATATCCTGCTGGCAATGGGTGGACTGACAGGCATATCGGTGAATCAGACTTTCTTTTTCTCTGGCCTCGCCCTTACCAGTCCGGTTGACGCAGCTTTGCTGCACTCCGGAAGTCCGATTGTGGTATTGCTTTTTTCAGCCCTGATTGCTGGTGAAAAAATAAACCTGCTTAAAATTTCCGGTATTCTGATGGGTGCCTCCGGCGCGGTGGCACTGGTTCTGCAGGGCAGCATGGCAGAAGGCAGTTCCGGAAACCAGCTGCTTGGCAACTCCCTGATCGTACTGAACATTGTTTCATACAGCCTCTATCTTGTAATCATCAAACCACTGATGTCAAGGTATACGGCGATTACGATCATGAAATGGGTGTTTCTTTACGGATTCCTCTTTGTAATTCCCTATTCCCTTACTTCAGTCAGCAGCATTCAATTCGGAAATTTTACCGGCTTTGCCTGGTTTTCACTGACTTATATTGTACTTGGAACGACCTTTGTCACCTATCTGATGACCAGTTACTCCCTGCGGTATGTAAGCGCCGGAACAGCAGGATATTACATATACATACAACCCGTTATTGCTGCTTTCATTGGCATTGTGCTTTTCAGGGAATCATTCACCCTCATCAAGCTGCTTGCAGCGGTGCTTGTATTTGCGGGGGTATTTCTGGTTAACAGAAATACGGGATCAAAAAAGATGTCTGAAAGGAATCAGTAGCCAGCCAAAAACCTTCTCAAGCAAGGGTCGTTTTAACCAGTTGTGGTGGTTAAACTCCACTGAGAACCTGAGGGTTTCCTCAAGGTGTGTTTTCAGCATTGACACCACTTTCGGATGGGTCCCCACAAGGGCAATCTCATGAAGGTACCTGAAACTCCGGTAATCGAAATTGGCGGATCCCAGGGCAAATGTCTCATTGTCAATTAACATACACTTCGCATGAAGATTATTCGGCCTGTAATAATAGAGCTCCATTTTGTTATCATAATAAAACCCCAGATACTTATCCCTCAGTAAATCAACCAGTCTGACATCTGAATGCAGGGGTAGAATGATCTTTATAGAAACCCCGCGCCGGGCAGCAAGCATCAGTTGCCGGCGCAGTTTGTAACCGGGCAGAAAATAGGGCGATTCAATGATGATCTCTTTCCGGGCTTTCATAATCAGTCGTTCATAACGCTTCTTAATCCGTTGCCGGTAGATCGAAGGCAGATCCTGAATTATCTCGAACTCTCCGAAGTGGATGGCCCGTTTGTAGGCAAACTTATTGAAGATGTATTTCCGGTACAACCTGAAGCTGTCGAGAAATGACTTGCGGAAGACACCGGCAATGGGACCTTCCAGCCGCAACATCAGTTCTCTCCAGCTAAGAGAATAGGCAGTGATGTTTGCCGATCCGATATAGCTTATTCTGTTGTCAATTATCAGCAGCTTCCGGTGGTTGCGCCGATGATTTTTTGTGAAGAAATCAAGGAAAAATTTAATCTTCTTGAAATACCTCACCTCGCCCCCATGGTTGGTGATGGGACCAAAAAAAGCCGGATTGGGCGGGGTACCCCAGGAGTCAAGCAATAATTTCACTTTAACACCTTCAGCACACTTCCTGACCAGTAAATCCCTGAAGCGCAAGCCCTGAGCATCGTGACCGAACTTGTACATTTCAAGAAAGATAAACTCCCTGGCGTTGCCGATGTCATCGAGCATAGCCTGGGAAAAAACCACTGGGTCATCGTAGAGATTTACCCCTGTTACTGTCCGAGAATTCATTCTGTATAGTACTGAAATACCTTTCACAAAGTTATAAAAACCCGGAAGGTAAATCTAGCTGTTCGGCAGAATCAGATAATGAGTTTATTTTAAAATGACAAATGCATCTGGGGCAGCAACGGAGACCGGCATTGCTCCCATAACTGAACCAAATGCGATAAGATGAAAAGAATAAC
>CALMDN010000384.1 GCA_937864935.1 uncultured Bacteroidales bacterium | reverse complement strand
GATTGCCGCTGATCCAGCGCACCGTGCCTGTCTTCAGAGAAAAACCGCTCAAAGGTTCCTATGAGGTACCGGTTAAACCTGTAGCAACTGTTAAGACCATTTTTAACGGGGAATACCAGGAAGCCTTCAATGATTTTGCCGAACATACCATCGGTCTTAGGCCATTGCTTGTAAGAATCAACAACCAGATTGCCTTTTCGGTTTTTGATACTGCCCTGGCTTCAGGCGTGATAATCGGCAAACAACAGTATCTCTACGAAATCAACTACATAAAAGCGTGGAAAGGTTGGGATTATATAGGGGATGAAGCTGTCAGGCAGCAGGTTGAGAAAGCCATTTTCGTGCAAAAAAGACTCCGTGAAGCAGGCAAAACCCTGATGTTCGTGATGGCTCCCGGCAAGGCGAGCTATTTGCCGGAGTATATCCCCGATCAGTACCTCAGAAAGCAATCCGGTAAAAAAACAAACTATGAATCGCTTCGGAAAGCCTATCTGGGAAACCAGCTTCCGCTGATCGATTTCAATAAGTGGTTTGTTGATATGAAAGATACCGTTTCTTTCCCTTTGTACCCGCAGTGCGGAATCCATTGGAGTGCTTATGGTGTCGCCTTGTCACTCGACTCACTTATCCGGTATATTGAAAAAGACCGCAACATCGATATGGTTGATTTCGGCTGGAATGGTTTTTACCAACCCTACACACTACGCAGTCCGGACTACGACATTGCAGAGGGCATGAACCTGCTTTTCAGCATACCCCATTACCCTATGGCATATCCGCGGATCTGGTTCGGAAGCGAAGAAGGAAAGGTTAAGCCCAATGCCCTGGTGATCGCCGACAGCTATTACTGGAATATTTTCGGCACCGGATTGTCTGCACGGATTTTCAATGACAATAGTTTCTGGTATTACAACACTGAAGCACACAATCCAGACTGGGATTCACCAAAAAAAACAGTTGATATTGACATTACAGAAGCAGCTGGCAAAGCCGATGTTATCATCATCATGGCGACAGAGGCCAATCTCTATCGATTCCCCTATGGATTCACGGAGAGGTTGTATGAGGCCATGAAATCATACGGCAATATCAGGTCATCCGAAACGCCGGTTGTTGTGAATGCAGAGAAAGAAGCTGAAATTGCAGAAATGATGAAGGCCATGGACAGTTCTCCAGACTGGAAAAAAATGATTGAAAAGAAAGCAGCAGATAAAGGCATTTCATACGAAGAAATGCTGAAGCTTGATGCAACCTGGGTTTGGAATGAAAAACACAAACAGGGTAAATAAAGTCAGGATGACCAGGCCTGAATCGGAAAATGAACAGATTCTCCGTTCAAACTATCAGGATTTCATGCCCCTCTCCACATGTCCGGAATTTCAACAGTTATGACCATTGAGGAGTATCACCAACCTTCTTTCCTTATTAAGGAAGATATCTGCCGCAGCAACATCCGGCGGATGGCAGAAAAGGCACGTACCAGCAACTTGATTTTCAGGCCCCATTTCAAGACCCATCAATCACTCGTTGTTGGAGATTGGTTCAGGGAAGAAGGGGTAGAAGCCATTACCGTTTCATCGGTAAAGATGGCCCGTTTTTTTGCGGATGGAGGTTGGAATGATATAACTATAGCTCTCCCGGCCAACATTCTTCAACTGGATGAAATCAGCAAACTTGCATCAGAAATCCGGCTCAGCCTGCTTTTCGACATGCAGGACCAGGCTGCTTTTTTTGCCATGAATCTAAAACATGAAGCAGGTTTCTTTATCAAAACGGATACCGGCTATAACCGATCCGGAGTGATTCCCACCGATACCGATACCATCAACAGCATTTTAGCTGAGGCTTCAGGCAGTAATCTGACGTTTAAAGGCTTCCTGACACATTCCGGGCATACCTATCATGCAAACGGCAGGGATGAAATTCTGGCTATCCATAAACACAGCGGTAAAATACTCAGCAATCTGAAACGAAAATACCTTCCCGGAAATCCCGGGATCATTACATCAGCCGGTGACACGCCCTCCTGCAGTATTGCTGAAGAATTTGAAGGATTCGACGAAATCCGACCGGGAAACTTTGTGTTTTACGACCTGATGCAGTGGAGGCTGGGTTCGTGCAGTTTTGAAGAAATCGGTACTGTTGTTGTTTGTCCGGTCATCTCTGTCTATCCTTCAAGGAAGGAAGCGCTTTTGCATGGAGGGGCTGTCCATTTGTCGAAAGAAAGTATAAATACGCGCGATGGAAAACCGGTTTACGGATTGGTTGTCCCGTTTTCTGAAGGTCAATGGCAGGCTCCGGAGGGAGATGACTACATCGTTTCGTTGTCGCAGGAACACGGTATTTTCAGAATCTCCAGCAGATGGGCATCCGGGCTGAAACCAGGTGATCTGGTTGCTGTAATACCGGTTCATTCCTGCCTGGCAGCTGACCTGGCGTCGTCCTGCAGCATTTGCTGATTCAATGGCTGATGTTTGTCTGATCAGACTTTCTACCGGAATTCTTAATATGCTCTCTCGTTTCTTCCTTCAATGTAATTAATGAAGGATCTGTTCACCACTTTATTTCCGCCGGGTGTAGGGTAATTGCCGGTAAAATACCAGTCACCGGTATGTTCAGGAATGGCTTCGTGCAGGTCTTCGATGGTTTGGAAAACAACCTGTACGCTTGCTTTACAGTCAGGTGGTGTGACCAGTTGCGATATTTTATCGCTGATCTGGGTGGCAGTAAATGGCCGGTAGATATCTTTTACAAAATTAATCACCTGCTCTTTAGGAAGCTTTTCCTGTTCCTTACATTTTAGATACACCTCATTGATGATGTGGGATTGTTTGGTCTCCTTCAGTAGTTCGATGGCTGCATTAAAGGCAATAAAATCGCCCAGTTTCGTCATATCAATTCCGTAACAGTCGGGATACCTGATCTGAGGAGCCGAAGAGGCTACAACAATTTTTACCGGGCCCAGTCTGTCGAGTATCCTGATAATACTTCTTCTGAGGGTGGTTCCACGCACGATTGAATCGTCCAGCACTACCAGGCTGTCAACCCCGGGTGTGATGATGCCGTAGGTTACATCGTATACATGGGCTACCAGATCGTCCCGGTCATTGTCCTGGGTAATGAAGGTGCGCAGCTTGATATCTTTCACCGCAACCTTTTCGATACGGGGTTTCAACTGCATGATCTCGTCAATACGGGCAGGTGTCAGGGAAGCAGCATCCCTGAGCAGCAGGTCCTTTTTCAGGTTGTTGCAGAAACTACCCAGTTGCTCAACCATTCCATAGAAAGCAACAGCGGCTGTGTTGGGTATGTAGGAAAATACTGTATGCTTAAGGTCATGGTCCACAGCTTTAAGTACAGCCGGTGTCAGGAGTTTTCCAAGCTCTTTGCGTTCGCGGTATATATCAACATCGGTTCCACGGCTGAAATAGATACGTTCAAACGAACAGGCTTTTCTGGTTGAGGGAGGCAGAATCTGCTCTACTCCGATGCCACCGTTCCGCTTGACAATAACAGCATGTCCGGGTTCAAGCTCCCTGATGCTTTTATGACTGACATTGAGTGCGGTTTGTATAACCGGCCTTTCGGAAGCTGCTACGAAAACATCTTCATCGTGATAATAGAAAGCCGGCCTGATACCAGAAGGGTCACGAAAAACAAAAGCATCCCCATGTCCCAGCATTCCTGAAATGGCATATCCACCATCCCAGTTTGAGGAGGCCCTTCTGAGGATTTCAGCAATATCGATCGTTGAAGCGATCTTTTCTGTTATGTCACGTTTGCTGTAACCTTCACTCCTGAATCGAGCGTATAGCTTTTCGTTCTCCTCGTCAAGAAAATGGCCTATTTTCTCGAGAATGGTAATGGTATCGGAGGTTTCTACAGGATATTGCCCGAGTTCAAGCAGCTTCTGGAACAACTCATCCACATTGGTCATATTAAAATTACCTGCAAGTACCAGGTTCCGTGTCATCCAGTTGTTCGCCCGAATAACCGGATGCAGGTACTGTACATTATTCTTCCCGAATGTTCCATACCGGAGGTGCCCCATAAACAGTTCGCCGGCAAATCCGGCCTGATGTTTCAGAAAATGGACATCCGTTCGCCGTTGTGCCTGACCTTCAGTTATCTGATGGATTTCATTGTATGCAGCTTTGAAAATGTCGGCAATCGGGGTATTTGAATTGGAGCGATGCCTGTTGATGTATTTGGTGCCTGGTTTCGGATCGAGTTTGATGCAGGCAATTCCGGCACCATCCTGACCGCGGTTGTGCTGTTTTTCCATCAGCAGATGCAGCTTGTTCAGTGCCCAGGTGGAAGTTCCGTAACGGCTCACGTAGTATTCAAGTGGTTTAAGCAGCCTTACCATGGCTATTCCGCACTCGTGCTTGATCTGCTCGCTCATGCTTTATCTGATTCAAAAATGAATTACCGCTCCGAAATCGTCCTGCTTTTTCCAGGCATTTGCACTTTTAATCAAACTGCCCTTGTGAATTATTGCGATTTCATGTAGGTTTGTCAAAAAAACAGATCAACCCCGGATTTGGTGGTGCAAAAATAAACATTTATTGACTGACAAATGAGGATTCGGCAATGCTCATTTTTTCTCAATGAATGAGCGATAATTGACTGTTTATCATTTTTTTACATTATTCCATGGCAAACAATACCCTTGTAAGAAAAGCTACGCCTGAAGATGCACAGTTTATTCTGCAGTGCCAGCTCGACATGGCCTGGGAGACCGAACAGGTCAGGCTGTCGGAAGAAGTTACATCTGCAGGGATATGGGCAGCGCTGAACGATATCAACCGGGGTTTCTACATCATTGCGGAGGTTGCAGAAACAGCCGTTGGTTGTCTGATGATAACCCGTGAATGGAGTGACTGGAGAAATGCCTGGATCTGGTGGGTACAATCCGTCTATATTGTGCCGTCACACCGCAGATCAGGTGTTTACAGCAAAATGTACCATTACATCAGACAACTGGTGGAGCAGGATACTGAAACCGCCGGGATCAGGCTATATGTTGACAATACCAACGAAAACGCCAGAAAAGTTTACACCGCACTCGGTATGAATGGTGATCACTATACTACTTTTGAATGGATGAAATGATTCTAAACAAATAAAACCCCTTGAAATGAAAACCAGAACCCTAGTTCTCTTCCTTTTCTTTTTTTCAGGTATTGCCCTCGGGCAACTCCCGCAGAGGTGTGATGTTCCTTTACCAGATTATGTATTCAGGCAAAAATATAAATCGGTAACCCTCCAGCAGACTGAAGACCGCAAATTGCAGGTCGCAGCTGCCATTGCGGTCAACAATTGCTTATCAGTTGACCAGATAAAAAGTATATCTATGCTTTTTATCGATGATTTTAACCGGCTTGATTTCGTTAAAGCAGCCTGGCGAAATGCAGTTGACAAGGAAAATTTCTATTTCGTTTATGACGATTTCGCCTATTTCTCAACTGTTTTTATGTTGCATGATTATATCCGGGAGATGGAAGCCAATCCCACCGATTATCTTCCGCCCTACGAACCACCGGTAGTACTGAATTTCCCCATGCTTGATTACCCGGCTTATGAGAATTACCGGGGACCATCACATTGCCATTACCCCATCAGAGAAGAAGAGTTCTTAAAACTCGCCTCTCAGGTTGCAGGCAACACCTCTGAAGCCAGTCGCATGCTGCTGCTTGCCCAGATCGCCCAGAATAACTGCCTGAGTGTATCCCAGGCCATGAAATTTGCCACCATGATTGGTTCAGAGCTCAGTCGGCTTAACTTCATGAAATCGGCACATCCTTCGATCTTTGACCTGGGTAACCTGCCATTCGGGGCACAACTGTTCTCACATATTCAGAACAAATCCGCCTATAACGAATTTATCAGCCAACCGGTTCCCGGGCCCGGCACCGTAATACCACCACCATGCATTGTTTCGGCCGAAGATTTCAGCAACATCAGGGAATCCATAAAAAGAGAAAACTTCAATAGTACAAAACTGAC
>CALMDN010000383.1 GCA_937864935.1 uncultured Bacteroidales bacterium | reverse complement strand
AAGGGGAGATGATCATCAGCAACACCGGCGGTCAGGTGGTAAAAACACTTCGTCTGGGGCCGGATTACAGCAGCATTCAGCTTTCGCTTGAGGGGCTTGCAGCCGGTGTTTATGCTTACCGGGTTGCAAATGGCGAAGGAGCCGGAGCCTTTGTAGTACACTGATTGTTAAAGCCCGGATTGAACACCGGAAGGTTCCTGAAGTAATTCAGGCCTGCGCTGTTGGGTTCTGGCCCTCAGAATCTCCGAAAGCGAGGTCTGAAGTAAGCGGGACTCAATCCAAGCTGTAAAATCGAAAATCCTCAGCACCTGTTGCTCGAAAACATCCTTCTTGATTTCTTCAAGCTCCCTGTTGATTTTAACCCAGAGCTTCTTACGGTCTTTAACCAGCGTGGGTAAGGGTTTCACAAAAAACCTGAGTAACAGGTGCTCGATTTTATATCCTTTATCATTTCCGGAAAGGCTTCGGTTCACTGATCTGATTTCATACCTGATCAGGTCGAAATCGCCAGATTGAAAGAGAATCATCAGGTTAACAAGTCTTATGGTTCTGTACAGCGGGAGGTAATAGTAGTTTTTGCCTTGAATGATGATCTGACTGAGAAATTTATGCGCCTTCTGATAATTCGCGTTCCCGAAGTAGATCAGGGTGGTGTACAGGGTGAGTTCAGCCTGACGGGCCCTGCTGAGCAGATTCATCTTATCATATAGTTTTTCCTGATAGGCCGCCTTAAGCGCGGCAGCCGCCGCGAAGTCGCCCCGGTCAATCAGCGGGAACAATTCGTACAGAAACGAAATGCAGGTAAGATTTATCCTGAAGTCAACAGAACTCGTGTTTATTTTATTCAGCTGTTCGGTAAAGTAGGTCATGCCCTCGTAATTGTGGATGCTTCTGAGGCTCTCGAGTACTCCTTCGAGTGTGTGCAGGTAGTACACTGGCGGCGTACTCCACAGGTGTTTGTTGGCCTCAAACAGGTTATTGAGTTCGTAAAACGACCGGAGCGCCGACTTGAAATCACCCACACTGATCAGGTAATTTGACTGGAACAACTGATGGAGCTTGCTGATTTCAAAATTCTCTGGACCGAAAGAAGCCACAATACTCAATTCGCTGAATATTAAATCGTTCAGCTCATTCTTTTGTTTCTGCGATCGGGCATAGCCTTTATTTACCACCCGATGCTTCAGGATTTCGTACAACGAGGATTGTTCGTTGATTTTTCGCAGGTAATTGATAGACTCGGTGATGCGGTATTGTTTTTTCAGAATCTCCTTCTCGCTGAGATTGGGAAAGTTTAGCGCCAGCAGGTACTCAAGTTCAAGTCTCTCTGCAAGCAGCAGCGCATAGAAATTTTCATACTTTTCAGCCTGAAGCATGACAATATTTAAAAGCTCGAAGCATTCATCGAAGAGAGATTTCTCGTAGAGAATACGCGCTTTAAGAATTTTATTGAAGAGCATATAGAAGCTATCCTGGTCGCGACGCAGTTCAAGCATGGTGTCGAGCAGAAGATCGAGCAGGTATTTTACTGAGGTTTCAAACGTAGCTTCAGGGCATCCGGCAAGAAAAGAAGCCTTTATCTGTGCGGGAGGCAGGTTCGGACTCTCAACAATCGTATTGTAAAGCTTCAGGTATCCTGGCGTGGTTTTCTTCCTGTACGACCGGGTGCGGAATGCCTTCTTTTCGGCCATTGTCATGGAATGAACCATCTGTACCAGAGAGTGGAATTTCGACATGATGTGAAAGGGTTTAACAAACAGGTAGAATGCCCTGCATAAAAGTTTAACAACAAAAATAATTAAAAATACTGAAAATGGGTGATATTTGATGATGAATTATTTCATAATTACTTATAATACAGCGTATAAAAATGGAGTGACAAAAAAAATAACGATTTATAATTACCGAAAAATGTTAATTATTGATTTTTTTCGTATTTTGTTATGCATAGATTTGCTGCGACACAAAAATCTGATTTTATGCAAGGAAAGCGTATAGTGATTGTTGGAAGCTGCAATACTGACATGGTAATTAAGGCCGATAGACTGCCGATTCCCGGGGAGACAGTACTGGGAGGGACATTTTTTATGAATCCGGGAGGCAAGGGAGCCAATCAGGCAGTAGCCGCTGCACGAATGGGCGGAAATGTTACCCTGATTTCAAAAACCGGAAATGATGTTTTCGGAAAACAGTCGGTAATGCTCTACAATACTGAAAACATAAAAACAGATTACATTTTTTCCGATCCGAAAAACCCCTCAGGAGTTGCCCTGATAACGGTTGACTCATTCGGCGAAAACTGCATCGTGGTAGCATCCGGAGCCAATGCATCGCTTTCGCCAGCCGATATTGATACCGCGGCTGAAGCCATTGTGAATGCCGGCATTGTGTTGATGCAGCTTGAAATACCCATTGATACAGTGGAGTATGTAGCTGAGATGGCCAGCCGCAGAGGAATAAAAGTGATTCTGAATCCGGCACCTGCACGGGCTCTTTCTGATAAACTGCTGAAAAACGTGTACATTCTTATTCCGAACAAAAGTGAAGCAGAAATTCTTTCGGGCATCAAGGTTACCGACCGGCAGACAGCTATTCAAGCCGCCGATATTATCAGCGCAAAAGGGGTTGATATTGTGATCATTACCCTTGGTTCACAGGGGGCCCTCATCAAACAGCATCATGAAGTTCACTTTGTGGAAGCCGTAAAAGTGGATGCAGTGGATACCACAGCTGCCGGAGATGTTTTCTGCGGAACCATCTGCGTTGGCCTGTCAGAAGGAAAAACAGTGACTGAAGCCGTAGAAATGGCTGCAAAGGCATCTGCAATCACGGTTACACGCATGGGCGCCCAGTCTTCAATCCCCCATCGTTCTGAATTGTCATCGCTTGAATAACCAGCCAAATTAAAAGGAAATGAAAACCAAAGCAAATCAACCATCACCGATGCACTTACGAAACCTTGTGTTCGTGCTGCTTGTCGTTCTGCCTTTTTTCAATCCGCTGACCGCTCAGGTAAACAGCCTGGTAAAAATCTCCGGAACTGTTTCAGATGCCCATACCCAGGAGTCGTTGCCGGGGGTGAATGTTTATGTTAAGGGCACGCAGACCGGGACAGTCACCGACCTCCGGGGTGCTTATTCGATCGATGCTGCAAACGGTTCTGTACTCGTATTCAGTTTTGTTGGTTACGAAACTGTTGAACTGAAGGTTGGTTCGCAATCCACGATGAATGTTCTGCTTAAAACTTCCGTGGAATCACTGAATGAACTGGTGGTGATAGGTTATGGTTTGACGACAAAAAAGGAAATCACCGGATCGATTGCCTCGGTAAAGGCGGAAGAATTCAACAAGGGGGCCTTCAACAATGCCATGGGGCTTTTGCAGGGCAAGGTTGCCGGATTATCCGTCACACGTCCCGATGGCGCTGATCCCCAGGCTGGCTATCAGATTTTGTTGCGGGGTACAAATACGCTTACTTCCGGGCAGGGCCCGCTGATCATCGTGGATGGAGTGTCAGGCGTTGACCTGAAAAACATCAGCTTCGAAGAGGTTGAATCGGTGGATGTGCTCAAAGATGGTTCAGCAGCTGCCATTTACGGTACCCGCGGATCAAACGGCGTGATCATCATCACCACCAAAAGGGCCGCTTCGGGTGCTGCCAGAATAGAATATTCGGGATATTCCTCGATGCAGATAGCCCCCAGAGGTGTTGAAAATCTTACTGCTGACCTGTTTACAAAAGCCATTGAACAATATGCCCCGGAAAAAGCCGGTAGCCTGTATGGGGCAAATACCGACTGGTTTAAGGAGATTACACGTTCACTACCTTTCAGCCATAAGCACAACCTGGCTATTTCAGGTGGCGATGATCAGTTTTCGCACCGTACCATCTTCTTCGCCGATCTTTCCGAAGGACTGCTCAGGGATAACGAATCAAACAAATACGTTCTCAGAACCAACATCAATCAAAAGGCTTTCGACGGGAATCTCATCCTCGATTACAACCTGAGCTATGGAATGCGCAATTACAAACCGGCTAATTACGACCTTTTTTACCAGGCCTTTATCCGCAACCCGACGTCTCCGGTATATGACCCGGGCAATGATTACACCGGTGGCTATACCCTGATCTCCGGAATGAACTATTACAATCCGGTGGCGATGCTTAATGAACGTACCCGAAACGGCAAGACCGATGATATGGGAGCCAATGTAAGGGCAACCCTCAAACTGGGTAAGTCGGTTAACTGGGTGAATATGCTTTCTCTCGAAAAATCCGACTGGGAGGAGGTAACCTATAAAACCCGCTATTATCCGGGAAGTCTCGGCACCGAAGGCGAAGCAGAAATCGGTAACGGCCGGGGCAGCGATCTGCAATACGAAAGTACCGTTAACTATACGAGGTCCTGGAAGAAACAGGTGATCCAGGCACTGGCCGGATATTCTTTCGAAGAGGAGGAAAGCAATAATTCATACATGATCAATTCGGGCTTCGATACCGATATTTTCGGAGCAAACAATATCGGGGGCGGCAGTTCACTTTCTGAAGGAACCGCAGAAATGGGTTCTTACAGAAGCAAGAACAGACTCATTGCCTTTTTCGGAAGGGTGATGTACAACATCGACGACCGGTTTCTGACCTCCTTATCGGTGCGGCGCGAAGGTTCTTCCCGATTTGGCGAAAACCACAAATGGGGCTGGTTTCCTGCTGCCAGTTTCGGCTGGCGAATGAACAGGGAGAAGTTTCTCAAAGACATCACCTGGATCAACGACCTGAAACTCAGGGTAGGCTACGGCGTAACCGGGAATCAGGAAATCGACAGCTACCAGTCGCTGCTGCTGCTTAAACGAGCTGGTTACATCTATTACAACAACGAGTGGATCAACACCTACCAGCCTGCTACCAACCCCAACCCGGATCTGCGCTGGGAAAAGAAATCCGAGGTCAACGCCGGGATCGATTTTTCAACCCTGAAAAACAGACTGAGCGGATCGCTGGATTTCTATTACCGCAAGAGTTCCGACCTGCTGTATTCCTATTCTGTGTCGGTGCCTCCCAACCTGGTAAATATCAAGTTTGCCAATGTCGGTACCATCAGTAACCGCGGGGTTGAACTCTCGCTCAGGGGCGTGCCGGTTAAAAAGGCGAAGTTTGAATGGAACTCCATACTCACCTTCAGCATAAACAGCAACAAGCTCGAAAAATTCAACAGCGATGAATACATTTCCGACTCCTATGATATCGGATGGATTGGTCATGCCATCG
>CALMDN010000382.1 GCA_937864935.1 uncultured Bacteroidales bacterium | reverse complement strand
CAATGACTTCGCTCCGAGTGCTGTCTGTGATGATTACCGGAACCGAAGCTGAGTTGTTGACAACTTCACTGAAAAAAGATTCTACCAGATCATCGATTACCACCTTCAGTTCGGAAAAAAGGTGCGACTCCTTGTAATAAAGGTAAACATGGTTGCCGTGGTAATAATCCAGCACAATCGGAGGGTATTCAGAGAACTCCTTCAGCAGCGCCGGGGTCATCTCAGGTACGGTATCCGGATCAAAGTCAACATTTTTGACCTGGTCTATCTGGCCTTTCTCATTGGCAAGGATCACCGGGATGGTTGTATTGCTTTCGACAATTTTCAGGTAAATACCCAGGGCTTCGTCATCTTCGGTGGTAGGGATTTTCACCGTTGTTTCGGCAAGCAGTTCAACCCTCTTTCGCTCTTCGGTGCGGATCTGGTCGAAAAACTGACTGGTATAATTCACCAGGCTGGCCCTGCGCTGAATGGCATTGGCCCAGGTGGTAATCTTGCTTCGCTCATCGCGGGCAATGTTTTTCACCAGCATATTGGTGTACCAGAGCGACACACTCACAATGAGCAATGCGACGAAAAACAGCCACCGCTTCCAGGTCTTCTTTTGCTGGTAGATGTTGGTAACCCGGGGTCTTAACAATTTGCGGATGTTCATCTGTAGTTACAATGCTTTACAAAGATCGGCTTTTTCGTTTACCCTTAACAAACGATGGCAGGTAAGGGTTTGTTTTGTTCGGGGCGAAACCCTTTTCAGGCCTGATCGGAAACTTGGAGTACCGGCTGCCGGTTGCTCAATAAAAACAGCAACAGAATTAACCGCTACAGGTAGGCCGGAAGAACTCAGTACCGGCAATCGGGAATCTTTTCCAAGGGACAAAAAGCGATGGGATTACCAGCCACCTCCGCCTCCACCGCCTCCGCCTCCGCCTGAGCTGCCAGCACCGCCGCTGCCTCCGGAACTTTGTGAAGGGGCTGTAGAGGAGGAGGAGATGGTTCCTGTAAAGGAAGAACCCAATCCACCCGTAAATTCAGAAGCAGAAAAGCTGGTGGTTCCAAAACCCCGGAAGTAGGCAGGCTGATAGCCCTGCTGCTCTGCCTGCTGCAAAACATCGTCAAATTTTGAAGCCCATTCATTTTCACATCCGAGTGCAATGGCATAGGGCAGGTATTTTTCGAAGAGCCTGAGGTTCATTTCCGGTGGGTTCAGGGCATCGAAACGCCGTTGTTCAGCAGTTTCCAGGTACATCTTAAATCCCAGCACGTGATCAAGAACCCTCCTGCCTTCGGGCGTGTAGGCGCTCATAATCCTGCCAAAAACCACCTGAACCAATATACAGAGCACGAGAATCAGCACACTGTACAGGATCAGCACGGGTGTTGAGTACCTCATCAGAATGATTCCGGCTGCCACAGCCGTTAAGATAATCAGCAGTATACCAAATCCAACCGGCCCCTGGTTGAGGGCAAACATCCCCCTGAAGGTATTCTTAAAGCCTTTTCTGATCAGCAGTCTCCCTTCCAGGGTCGTTTTGAAACGGATCAAGGCAGCCTCAAGGGTGGGATTGTATTTGCCTTTGACTGCTTTTTCATCATAAAGATCGTCCGCACTGAATCCATACCATTGTTCCAGCCGGCTAAGTGTTACCCCGTCGGTCGGCGCTGCAGGAGCAGTAAAGCGATAGTACCTGCTTTTGAATATCTTCCCTTCTGAGCCTGCTTCAATATCTATTGCCCTTTGGACGGCACAATCCACAAGGGCCGCAGTAAACAATTCGGGCCTGAACTTCTGGTGAAGCAAGTAACCGGTATCGGCTGCTGACATCTCTGCCGGAGGTGAAAACTGCGGAATGATGGTGCCTGCGGCAGGATCGCGCCCCACCCTGACCCAGCTGATGTAGTTAAAGATGAACAGCAACAGGAGCACAACAATCAGCACGGGCAGTATGTAGTTGTCAGCAACCAGATCAAGTAAACGGCTCGTGGAAGAAGGTTCAGTCAACACGCCTTTCTTTACGGAAACAGCTACGGTTAGCCCTTCCCATGCCTGCAACGGCCCCTGGGTTGCAAAGTGGATCTGTGACTGATCAACGGGGGTGGCGGAACACAGGTTTCCGGTGGAACCCTGAGCTCCGGTGTAACACTGAAATTCTGAAATCTCAGCCTTTTCCGGAAAACGGATGGAACAACCGGCTTTTTCAATCACGAAAGACCAGCCATTCCCGGTAACGTTCCAGTAGAACTCATCTTTACCGGGATGAAAAATCAGCTGATCGTCTGTTTCATATACTATGCGGTAACGGTACAATCCGCGATCGAGGTAATAGGAAGCATCTCCCAGATAAACAACCGTACCGTTTTCAGCCCGTTCGGTGTGATAGGGCTCCGGCTGCCCGTCGCGGCTTATCTCAATGATCCGGAACGGGACAATGTTCAGCAATCCGTATGCATCGCGGTAGACCGTTGGGAAAGTCCGCACAATGCCGCGCTTGATTTCGTCGTTCCCGCTGTTGAAACTCCCGTCACCGTTGTACACGGTAATCTCCTCGGTAACATGGATGGTTCCGCTGCCGGAGATCACGATGTCGGATCGAAAAATCAGTATGCGGTCAGACTCGTTTCTCGTCAGCAACACCCCGGACAGTAAAGAGTCGCTCAGCATGGCTTCGGTAACACCCCTGCGCAGCTCATTCGCATAGGCAGTTTTACGTTTTTCAAAAGCCGGAGTTCCGGGTGCAGGTTTCGTGAAAAGGCCTTCTTCGAGCCATCCGAAACGCTTCACGATAAAGGGGCGGCTGACCTCATGTATCCGCTCTTCGTACTCAGGATATACAAAATCGAAGAGGCTTTCCGGAATTCCGTTTTCTGTGGCAACACCGGCAGATGCCTCGCGGATTGATTGACGCAGCTCTGCCTCACTGAAATAGGCTGCTGAAGCCCTGGTATAGCGAGCTTCCGCTGCCCGCAGGCCTGAGAGGCTGCTCCAGAACAGGATCAGGGAGATCAGGACAATACTCCCGATTTGGTGAGAAAGGATTTTCATACTCCGGCTTTTTGGCAACAGAAATACCTCAGAAGGAAACCCTGGGGGCCGATTGGGAAGCCGGATCTTCCGCAAAGAAGGTTCCCTCCTTAAATCCGAACATCCCGGCAATCAGGTTTTTCGGGAACACAGCGATACTCTGGTTAAACTCCCTGACGGTACCGTTGTAATACCTCCGGCTCTGATTTATCTTCTCTTCCATATCCGCCAGTTGCTGCTGCAGTTGAAGAAAACTGCTGTCGGCTTTCAGGTCAGGATACTGCTCAGTGAGTGATTTGAAGTTGAGCAGGGCTGCATTCATATGGCGGGCAGCCTCCATCTGGGCTTCCGGGGTAAGGGCCGACAACGATTCGTTGCGCGCCTTTGTCACATCGGTAAGGGTTTTGTTTTCATGACCGGCATACCCTTTCACGGTTTCCACCAGATTGGGGATCAGGTCAAGGCGTTGTTGCAGAAATGTACCGATTCCACTCCATCCCTCCTTAACCAGAATGGATTCCTTTACCAGTTCGTTGTAAACCATTATACCATAGATTACCACCAGGGCAGCCGCACCGGCCAGAATTAATACGACCATAGAATTGATTTTTGGTTGGGAATACTGTTTGCTTTTATGCTCAAATATAAGGATTTAATGGAAATTCAGTGAGTGGACAGTAAAAAACTGCCGGAAGCGGTATCTTCAGATTCAGCAGGCATTACCCAATAGCTGGATTGTTTAGTTCACGCGCACCTGCCTGTTTGCCCATGCAGACAGGCAGGTGCAGGCGAACATCTGGAGTAATATCCATAATGAAATTTTCATCACTGAGGACCTTTGTCGCTGAGGCTCTTCTTCTTATAAAGAAAATCGAAAGCTCTGAATGAAGCAAAATCCTGCCCCAGGCGATGCGTCCCGGGCCCAAAGTCAATTCGTCTATAGGTCACACAAAAGGAAAAGAAATCATAGAATGCTACTTCCATTGCCGGAGGGCATTCAAACCGGTTTCGATGCGCTATTCGTATTCATAAACCCTGTTTTTGCCTGCCAGTTCAAAATGGTAGCACACTCCCATGGATATATCCAGGCCGCCGGCATTCAGTTTCTTCAGGTTGTTGCCAAAGCCCGAAGGGAAATAATCAATAGCTGCAGGATTGCCATCCGAGATTACATGATCAACCTTTATCATATTATATCTGAAGGAGAAACCTGTTACGAATGAAAGGTTCATTTTCTTTCGCAGATATATTTCATGCTCTGCAGATAAAGCAAAACCCAGGGAGTTTTTAAAGTAAAAGATATTGTGTGCACCGCCTTGGATCTGTGTTGCATCTATGTCAAATACCGGATTGATTGCATAAGACAATCCACCACCAAATTTGAATTTTACACTTTTTGTTAAGCTGAGTATATACAGTACCTCTGGCTGAAGCATCAATTTGGTGAACCTGTCATCGACATTGCTTGCCCCGGGTGTTAAATAGGAGATCTGGTAGTGTACTTTTAAATCTGTTTCAACTTTCGGATTCAATTCATAGCCAATCTTAAGGCCATAGTCAAATGAACCGCCCGGTCGGAATTTCAGACTCTCGTATGTCTGAGTCAACGCCAGTCCGGTTTCATATTTCTTAAATGGAACAGCAAAGCCCCCCAGAATCTGAACTTTATATGGGTTATCAGCCAGAAGTACATTGAAGGATAAAAACAGGAGTACAACCAAAAAGATTCTTTTCATTTACCTGATAATTGAGTTATATTTTGCCACTAATTAGGTTAAAAAATCATTGCAATAATTTGATATTCAAATGATTGAATATTATAAACAGCGTTCACCCCGGCCTTCTCCTGATAAGCTGACCAATAAACCTGATCAACACAATCTTTCGCTTCAAAGATAAAATATTTAGTTAGAAATGTATCCGAAAAACACCCTACCAGCCCCATGTTTACCGGCGTAACAAAGCGGAGGCGGGCCTGAATCTGACGGTAGTCAGCCTGCCCCGACTGCGTCAAGCAGACAGGACAGGCCCCATGCACCATGCACCATGCACCATGCCCCGCGCTTATTTATCCTCATCCCATTCAATCTCGAATTTGGTGGATGTTTTGCCGGCCGGCTGCGTGGTTTCAGCTTTTCCGGGATTGAATTCCTTCCGGATGGCATCGCGCAACTCCTGCTTCTGCTGTTTGAAGTCACCGGCGATCTTTTTTGCGACCGCCTGGTAATCATAATTTACCACTGGTTCATCCACCGTTCCTGTCATATGAAGAAACAGGCGGGTGCGTCCCAGTCCGTCGTCTTCATAAGCCGTGGGTGGGGGCTGGTTTTTCCTGCGTTTGTTCTTGCGCAGCTCTGAAGTCAGCAGGCTGAAATGGTAATCAATTTCATTGCCGAAGGTATGCGAACCATAACCCTTGAGGTTCAGTGCAGAGGTTTGTATCTCCATTTCGGGGATAACCACGGTTTTACGTGCAATCTCAATGCGGTTGCGCATGGTGGAAAACCTGACATTGCGTAGTTCCTCCTCGTCAACAAAACCCGACAATTCCTGCAAGGGCTCAAAACCGGTCAGTTGTCCGTTGCGTATCTCAACATCGGCTATCGCGGCAACAGAGGCCTCATCTGTTTCAAAATTTCTGCTGAGGGCCGATGAATACTGCACACTGGCATCTCCCCGCCCGCGCATGTGGCGGCTCTGGAGGCTGGTTTGTCCAAAATCGTTGAATTCGGCAAACAGCCTTGGAATATCCACATCTTTCAACTCTGCATTGCAGACAACCTGGGCATGGTCACCATAACGGCCATTGAGCAGTCCGCTGGCTGTTATTCTGCCGTCCAGCGCATTGAAGGCAAGAGCTTCTGCCCGCAGCACCTGATCGTTCAGCGTCAGTGTTCCTTGTATGTTTGTGGCTGAAAACTTCCTGTAGCTGAACTTTTCTATCTGAATACTGGTCGTGAAGGTGACATCCCGCGGAAAAACCGGACCAGGTTCAGCCGTTGACTCCGATGCTGTCTGGAAACCCGGAATATCTTCCAGTCTGAAAACAGAGGAGATGAGCCGGGTGTCAGCATGCAGTGGCTGGTCGTCGTAGAGTATGAAAGCAATCAGGTTGTCGGCCGAACCGGTAAGACTGATATCTGTTTCACCGGTTTTACCCTGCAGCTGATCGATGTACACCCTGCCGTTTTTCAGTTCAAGGCTGCCATTGATGCCGGTGACTTCTGTTCCCGATGCCGGGAGTTCAAACCGGGTGTTTTCGAAACGTATCAGTCCCTGCGAGGTGACTGCCATGCGGGCTCCGTCGTTGTATTTTCCCCGGTAGGTGAGATCTGCAATCACCCTGCCAGCGGGCTTGCTTACTGTGGCTGACGAAAGGAATCCCGCTACCTCAGCCAGGTCGAGGTCGGCGCTGAGCCTGAGGTCGAGGTTGGGCCGGCTGAAATCCGAGATCCGGGCATTACCACCAAAACGACCATGTTGGGTCTCACCGGAGAAGGAGCTGAGGGTCAATACCTCTGCTTTTTTCCCCGATGTGGAAGAATAATCTCCCTTCAGAACAATGTTTTTCAGTTTTGCTCCCGTTTCTGAATGGGAGAAAGTGCCTTTACTGAGCTCAAAATCAGCATGAATGAAGGGTGTGGATTTTTTCCCCATCTTGCCCTTGATGGTGGCTTTCAGGGTGAGTCTCCCTTCAGGTTCATATACTTTATAGGGCCCTGACAACTTTTCGGGCAGGGCTCCTAGCACCTCGGAGATGTCGGCATTGCTTGTCTGCAGATTCAGGTAAACCGGATTCTCTTCTTTTCCATAATCAAAATTCCCGTCTACATTGGCCTCAAGTCCGGCAAACCCAACCTTAAGCTGCCTGATGCGGCCCTGTTTCCGGGCATTGTTCACATGAACCACGCCACTGAGCAGAACCGGCGAGGCCGGGGTGTAGCTGAATCCGGAAGTATTCCACCGCCTGAGCTCAAATCCTCCGGCCAGCTGCAGGTCGTATTGCTCACCGGCCATCCTTCCTTTCAACAGGAATTCCGGGAAAAAGAAGGCCAGATCGGTATTTTTGATCAGGTTCCGGTAGTAAATCCCCGAATTCACGAGCTCTACCCGCTGCATATCAAATTCAACGCTGCTGCCCTTGCCCCCCGTTTGTTTCCATACATGAAAATTATCGCGGCCATCGGATCCGGTCCAGAGGGTAATGGAGGCATCCGTAATCCGGAGCGAACGTATTTTATACTCACCTGTGAACAGGCTGAACAGCCCGATCCGCAATGAAATTTTTGCAGCACTGAGCAAACCGGGGGCTCCCGGAAGACCGGCAGGTGGTTTCAATTCCACATTTCTGAAAACGACAGAAGCATCAGGAAAACTGCTGAACAGCGTGAAGTCGATCTGCTGTACATCGGCTGTCACCAGCAGGTGGCTGTTGATCTCATCAACAACCACCGCCTTCACCTTGTCACCAAAGGCCAGACCCACTACCGTAATACCGGCTGTCACCAATATCAGCAATCCGGCAGCAAGCAGGATGAACCTGGTAAAAAATCGTTTGCTAGAGGAAGCTGTTTTCATTGACAGATGGAGGATAAACCAAAGCAGATTAACGGATTAAACAGAGGTTCATTGCACAGGGAGGGTGTGATTGTCAATTTTATTCAGACTGGTTTATAACAGTACATTTCAGCAACATTCAGCCGGCAGAAAGGTTTAAGCCTGAGCACACAGGCCTTTCACAGCCACAACAATACCGGCAGTATCGTACCCGCACTCGGCATAAAGCTCCTCGGGCCTGCCCTGGGTGATGTACCTGTCGGGTACACCCAGGCGCATCAGCGGAAGCTTGTACCCATGGTCGGCCATAAACTCGAGCACCGCACTGCCCAGTCCACCCTTGATGGTTCCGTCTTCCACAGTGAGCAGGCGCGGATAGCTGCGGCAAACCTCATGCAGCATTGTTTCGTCGAGCGGTTTCAGGAACCGCATGTCGTACACTCCTGCCTCAATGCCCTCTTTCTGCAGCTGTTCGCTGGCTTCAAGGGCAAAATTGCCCGGGTGACCGATGCTGAGTATGGCCACATCCCTTCCTGCCCGGATCTTCCTTGCGGTTCCGACCTGAATTTCCTCAAACGGTTTTTTCCAGTCGGTATTGAGACCTCTTCCCCGGGGATAGCGGATTACAAAGGGGCCTTTTTCGGAAAGCTGGGCCGTGTACATAAGGTTGCGCAGTTCCACTTCGTTCATGGGCGACGAAATGATGAGTCCGGGAATGGCCCTGAAATAAGCCAGGTCGAAGACTCCGTGGTGGGTAGGGCCATCTTCGCCCACCAACCCACCACGGTCGAGGCAGAAAACCACATTCAACCCCTGCAGGGCTACATCGTGGATTACCTGATCGTAGGCCCGCTGCATAAACGAGGAATAGATGTTGCAGAAGGGCAGCAATCCCCGTGCAGCCATACCGGCAGAAAAGGTCACAGCATGCTGCTCGGCAATACCCACATCAAAAGCCCTGTCGGGCATCACACTCATCATCATGTTCAGAGAGCAACCCGATGGCATGGCAGGCGTTACACCCACAATTTTATCATTGGCAGCGGCCAGCTCAATGATGGTCTTACCAAATACATGCTGATACTTCGGCGGAAGGCTTTTACAGGGTTTTTCGATGATTTCGCCGGTGGTTTTGTCGAACATGCCCGGCGAGTGGTAGAGTATCTGATCCTGCTCGGCTTTTTCAAAACCCTTGCCTTTTACGGTAATAACATGCAGAAGCTTGGGTCCCGGGATGTTTTTGAGATCGTGCATCAGTTTGGTCAGCCTCACCACATCGTGGCCATCGACCGGGCCAAAATAACGGAGGTTGAAAGCTTCAAACAGGTTACTGTTGTTCAGAATGGTTGATTTGAGAGCATTTCCGATCTGTTTGACCACGGCCCTTGAGTTTTTCCCGTAACGGGTATTGCCGCCCATCAGTTTCCATACCTTGTCCTTGAGCTTGTTGTAGGCGCGGGATGTGACAATGCTGAGCAGGTATTCGCGCAGGGCGCCTACATTCCGGTCAATGGCAATGCCATTGTCGTTGAGGACCACCAACAGGTTGGTTTTGGCTACCCCTGCATTGTTGAGGGCTTCCATGGCCATGCCGCCGGTCATGGAGCCATCGCCGATCACGGCAATGTGCTGCTCTTTCGTGTTGTTTTGCAGACGGGCTGCCACGGCCATTCCCAGGGCTGCAGAGATGGAGGTCGAGGCATGCCCTACCCCGAAGGTGTCGTATTCACTCTCGCTCATCTTCGGAAAACCGCTGATGCCCCGGTAGGTACGGTTGGTCGTGAAAGCGTCACGGCGTCCGGTGATGATTTTGTGGGCATAGGCCTGATGGCCGACATCCCAGATCAGTTTGTCGTTGGGGGTATCAAAGGCATAATGAATTGCCACGGCAAGCTCAACCGCGCCGAGACTGGCCCCCAGATGGCCGGGGTTCGAGGAGATTACATCGATGATGTACTGCCTGACTTCATCACACAACTGCGGAAGATCGTCTTCGCTCAGCTTGCGCAGATCGGCAGGGGAATCAATGGTCGACAGAAGTTTTCCGGGTACAGGCGACATGCGTAATCGTTGATTGAGCTGCAAAGGTAAGCAATATGGCAATTCAGCACCGGTTAGGTTTGATTCATGATTTTTCAGGATTTTGCGATTCAGTGCTTCGGGTAAAACAAGATCCGTGATTTGACAGAGGTATCGTATAAATACTCTTCTGACAATACACTTCCATCAGAGCATGCAGTTGATTTTTCCCTTTAAAAGTCAATTAACGGTAAAACACTGAATTTATGACCACTCCGGCGCGGGTTTAACAATTTTTCACTACCGGGCATTGAAATGTATTACATTTGCGGGCTGAATTTCAATCGGGAGAAATCATGAACATCATTATAGCCGGCGACGGCGAGGTGGGCTTCCACCTGGCCAAGATGTTATCCGGTGAAAATCATAACATTACGATTGTTGATCCGCATCAGGAGCTGCTCAAGATGATTGAATCGCATTCAGATCTTCTCACCATCACAGGCGATTCCACATCCATCAGTGTACTCGAGCAGGCCAACATCCGCCGGGCCGATCTGCTGATCTCGGTGGTGCACGATGAAAAGATCAACATCACCACCTGTGTCCTGGGCAAGAAGCTGGGTGCCAAACGCACCATAGCCAGGATCAACAACACGGAATACCTCTCAACAGAAAACCGGGAGATCATGCGGGCCCTCGGCATCGATGCCATGGTTTGCCCGGAACGTATTGCCTCGAAAGAGATCGTCAGGTTGCTGAGCCAGACTGCCGCCACCGAGATTTTCGATTTCTCCGATGGCCGGCTTTCGCTTTTCCTGATCAGACTGGATGAGCACGCGCTTGTACTGAACAAAACCCTCAACCAGATAGCCCATGAAAATCCCAAACTCGATTTCAGGGCCATTGCGGTCCATCGCAACAACAGAACCCTGATTCCCAAAGGGGATGACCAGTTCAAACTGAACGACCTGGCTTACGTTATCACCAAGCCCGACGGGGTGGATGAACTGTTGCGTCTGGGCGGAAAACAGAAGCAGGAGATTAAAAACGTGATGATCGTCGGGGGGGGGCCGTATTGGCCGCAAAACTGCCCGCAGGCTGGAGCGCGACATGAATGTGAAACTGATTGAGATGAACAAGGAGCGTTGCCTCAACCTCATTGATCAGCTGGAGCATACCCTCATCATCAATGCCGATGCGCGCGATATCGAACTGCTCGAAGACGAAGGCATCCGCAACATGGACGCCTTTATTGCCGTTACCAACGATTACGAAACCAACATCCTCACCTGCCTGCTGGCCCAGCGTTACGGGGTAAAGAGGGTAATACCCCTGGTCGAAAACATCGATTACATCAGCATTTCGCAAAGCATCGGAATAGAAACCATCATCAACAAGAAGCTGATCACCGCCTCTTATATTGTACGGTTTACCATGGATGCAGAAGTCACCTCCATCAAGTGTCTGAGTGGAATTGATGCTGAAGTACTGGAGTTTGTGGTTAAACCGGGGGCCTATGTAACCCGTAAACCCATCAAGAATATCGACATCCCGAAAGGCAGCATCATCGGGGGCATTGTCCGTGGATTGCAGAGTTACATCGCCATCGGTGATTTTCAGATTCAGGAAGGCGACCGCGTGGTAATTTTCTCATTGCCGGAGTCCATCAGTAAGGTGCAGGCATTGTTTAATTAATATTTTTACCCTTTCGGCAGATTTATTCCGGGGATATGGGCCGCAAAAGCAAGATTAACCTCAGCGCTATACTAAAGATTACCGGTTTACTGCTGGTGATCGAAGGGGTGTTCATGTTGAGCAGTTTGGGATTTTCAGCCTGGTATAACCCGGTGACCCTCCCATCGCTCAGGCTATTCGACCCGCAGAATGATTTTCTCCCTTTGCTTGTATCGGGAACCGGCATCTGTCTTATCGGATGGATTCTCTGGCTTATGAACAGTCGTCTTGACCAGAACTCCATAGGGAAGCGTGAAGGATACATCGTCGTTTCTTCTGCCTGGGTTATTATTTCTCTCTTTGGGGCAATCCCGTTTTTACTCAGCGGAACTACCCATAGCTACACCGATGCCTTTTTTGAAACCATGTCGGGGTTCACCACTACCGGAGCAAGTATTTTTACCGATATAGAAGCCTTACCCGCCGGGATACTTTTCTGGAGAAGCATGACTCACTGGATAGGCGGAATGGGGATCATCGTCCTCTCGCTTGCCATCCTGCCGATCCTCGGAATCGGAGGCATGCAGCTGTTTGTTGCTGAAGTACCCGGCATTACACCCGATAAGATACATCCTCGCATAACTCAGACTGCCAAGAGGTTGTGGCTGATTTATGTTGCGCTTACCTTTGCCCAGACCTTGCTGCTGATGGTTGGTGGGATGAGTGTATTCGATGCTTTGTGCCATGCCTTCGGTACCATGGCAACCGGAGGATTTTCAACTAAAAATGATTCGATAGCCGGCTTTTCACCATATATCCAATACATCATCATCCTGTTTATGTTTCTGGCTGGTGTAAATTTCTCACTTCATTATTTTGCCATCAAAGGCAGGTTTGAGAAAATATTACACAACGAAGAGCTCCGGTTATACACTGTTATCATACTGGTCTCCACGCTGTTCATAAGCCTTGGATTGATTTTTATGCAAGGAACCCAGATTGAGAAGGCCATCCGCGATGCCCTGTTTCAGGTTGTATCCATCATTACAACTACCGGGTTTGTCAGCAGCGACTATCTGCTCTGGCCATTCTTTGCCTGGTTTCTGCTCTTTCTTCTGATGTTTACCGGAGGTTGCGCAGGCTCAACGGGCGGAGGGATCAAAATGGTACGCATCAACCTGCTTTTCAAGAACAGCCTTCTGGAGCTCAAGCGCATCATTCACCCTCAGGCCATTTTACCTGTCAGACTCAACGGTAAATCCATTTCACAGGAAATCATTTTCAATGTATTGGCGTTCTTCCTCATTTACATCATCATCTTTGCCTTTGGATCCCTGCTTATGTCATTTATGGGCCTGGAGTTTGAATCGGCAGTTGGTGCTGTTGCCGCTACCCTGGGAAATATCGGTCCGGGTTTGGGTTCTGTGGGACCAGTTCTGAATTTCGGATTGGTTCCCGACTCCGGTAAATGGCTTCTTTCCTTTTTCATGTTGTTGGGCAGGCTGGAATTATTCACTGTTCTTATCCTGTTTTCTCCCACATTCTGGAAAAAATAACAACAGGCAAAGTATATTAAACACCGGATGTACCGTTTCCACTACAGGGCACTGATAAAAATTACCGGCATATTGCTGGTAATTGAAGGATTGTTTATGCTGACCAGCATTCCCTTCTCACTCTGGTATGGCGGTACAGACCTTTACCCAATACTGATTTCTGCCGGTATCACAATTCTGACCGGAAGCGTTATGTGGTTTACACGACGCAACTACGATCAGCGCGACATCGGCCGTCGTGAGGGTTACCTGATTGTCAGCATAACCTGGATTGTCATTTCTGTTTTCGGTGCACTCCCCTTTTACATCAGCGGGGCAATCCCATCATTTACCGATGCCTGCTTTGAAACCATGTCGGGTTTTTCAACCACCGGAGCTTCCATTCTGCGCGATATTGAAATCATCCCCAAAGGATTGCTTTTCTGGAGAAGCATGACCCATTGGATCGGTGGCATGGGGATCATTGTTCTTTCGATTGCCATTCTGCCATTCCTCGGCTATGGAGGCATGTCTTTGTTCTGGGCAGAAGTTCCCGGACCGGAAAAAGATAAACTGCATCCCCGCATCGCAGTAACAGCTCGTCGGCTATGGGGTATTTATATTCTGCTGACATTTGCTATGGTATTCATGGAACTGGCCGGAGGTATGAACCTGTTTGATTCACTCTGTCATGCATTCGGAGCATTGTCATCGGGCGGCTTTTCACCGAAAAACACCAGCCTGGCTGGCTACTCCCCTTATCTTCAATATGTGGCTATTCTTTTTATGTTTCTGGCAGGCACCAACTTCACCCTCCACTACCTGCTCTTAAATGGCAAAGCAAAAAAAGCGCTCAGTAGTCAGGAATTACATGCATACCTGCTCATCCTGCTTATTCCTTCTGTCATCATTGCCCTTATTCTCATCTTTACAAGAAGCTATGGAATAGAGCAGGCATGGCGCGGGGCCCTCTTCAATGTGGTGAGCATCGTTACCTGCACCGGATTTGCCAATGAGGATTACATGCTTTGGCCATCCTATGCCTGGTTTATCATCTTTTTACTGATGTTTTCCGGGGGCATGGCTGGTTCCACATCCGGAGGGATTAAAGTTGTGAGGCATGTTCTGCTGTTCAGGAATTTTTCAAATGTGATTCAAAGGCAGGTGCACAAAAGCGCTGTAATCCCGGTAAGACTGGATAAAAAGCCTGTTAACCCGAAAATCCTGCACAATGTACTGGCCATTTTCTTTCTGTATATCATCACTTTTGGTATCGGTTCACTGTTGCTTACCGCAACCGGACTCGATGTGATTTCATCCATGGGATCGGTGGTGAGTTGCATGGGAGGTATAGGCCCCGGACTCGCAACTACCGGACCGGTTGCCAATTACGCCCACCTTACCGATTTTGCCAAATGGGTGTTGAACTTTATGATGCTGCTGGGCAGGCTTGAGCTTTTCAGCCTGTTTATTGTACTGCATCCGGCTTTCTGGAAACAATAATCCATTTTGCTTTTTTTTCTGCTCATCCTGAGTACAGGGAATTGAACTACCTTTGCCTGGATTATGAGTACAACTGTCATCCCCACCTATAAAAAGATCTGGGACATCTCCCTTCCCATCATCTTCAGCCTTGTTGCGCAAAACATTGTCAATGTTACCGATACGGCATTCCTGGGACGCGTTGGAGAGGTTGAACTCGGAGCTTCAGCCATCGCAGGACTGTTTTACATCTCCCTTTTTATGCTGGGCTTCGGCTTTGGCATCGGTGGTCAGATCCTGATCGCCAGGCGCAACGGAGAGCGGAATTACCATGAAATCGGTAAAATCACCGACAACAGCCTCTATTTCCTGATGGGCATGGGCCTCTTCCTTTTTCTGATCATAAAGTTTCTTTCTCCGGCCATGCTCCGCCCGATGATCTCTTCCGATGCAGTGTATCAGGCAAGTGTGGACTTTCTTCAATACCGCATTTATGGCATTTTCTTTGCCTTCGGCAATATCCTGCTGAGAGCCTTTTACATAGGTACAACCAGTACCAGGGTGCTGACCTACAACGCCCTGATCATGGCCGGCACCAATGTAATTCTTGATTATGCCCTGATTTTCGGACATTTGGGCTTACCCGAGATGGGCATAAAAGGGGCAGCACTGGCATCGGCCATTTCCGAAGCGGTTTCGGCACTCTACTTCTTCACCTATACCGTGAAGATGGTCGACCTGAAAAAATACAACCTGTTCAGATTCAAGCGCTTTGACTGGGGAACTGTGAAAAAGACCCTGGAGATATCCGTATTCGTTATGCTTCAGTATTTTATCTCCCTGGCTGCCTGGTTTGTTTTCTTCATGATCATTGAAAAAATGGGTGAACGCCAGCTGGCCATCTCAAACATTATCCGCAGTGCCTACATTGTGCTTATGATCCCGATTTTCGCCTTTGGATCTGCTGCCAGCTCCCTGGTTGGCAATGTGATCGGCCAGGGACGAACCGATCAGGTAATCCCTGTCATCAGAAAAGTAGCCCTTCTCAACTTCCTGCTTATCGGCGGTGCTGTGCTGATTTCTGCCCTGATTCCTTCACTGCTCATCTCAGTCTACACCTCCGATCAGGAACTGGTAAAACAGACCGTCCCGTCATTCTATGTCATCATGTCGGCCCTGCTGCTCTTCTCCTTTTCCAGCATTCTGTTCAACGGCGTTTCCGGAACTGCCAATACCGCAACTGCCCTGATGATTGAAGTGGTTACCATCGTTGTGTATCTGATTGTGGCATACATTCTTGCCGTGGGCCTCAGGTTAAGTATCGAACAGGTGTGGGCCAGCGAATATGTCTATTTCCTCGTATTGGGTGGCTTGTCTTACCTCTACCTCAGATCGGGCCGCTGGAAGAAAAAGAAAGTATAGTGATCCGCATCAGGCAATCACTGCGGCAGTAAAAAACCGCACGTCGTATTGACATTCATCTGCGCTCGTTTATCTTTGCAGATTACATTGCACGCAAATGGCACAACTTTCGGTTGTAATCATCACCCTCAACGAAGAACGCAACATTGGGCGCTGTCTGGCTTCTGTTGCCGGCATTGCAGATGAGGTGGTGGTGGTTGACAGCGGATCGGCGGATGCTACTGCAGGTATCTGCGAAAAATTCGGTGCCCGGTTTATTACCCATGAATGGATGGGTTTTGCAGAAACCAAAAATTTTGCCAATTCCCTCGCCAGTTACCCGCTGATATTATCGCTCGATGCAGATGAATCGCTGTCTGATACCCTGAAGCAATCGGTAATGGAAGTAAAGAACAACACGGAAGAAGCTGTTTACAGCATGAACCGGCTCACCAACTACTGCGGAAGCTGGATCAGGCATTGCGGATGGTATCCCGACCGGAAAATCAGGTTGTTTCACCGCGATCATGCCCGCTGGACCGGAGACCTGATCCACGAAAAACTGACACCCGAAACAGGATTGCCCGTTGTTCATCTCCGGGGAGATATCCTGCATTACTCCTATTATTCCGTCGAAGGACACATTGCGCAGGCCAACCGGTTTACCGGTCTTGCAGCCCTGGAAGCACACCGGCGGGGAGACCGACCCGGCATTTTATCACTGGTACTGAATCCTGCTATCCGCTTTTTCAGGGACTACTTATTCAAACTGGGCATACTCGATGGCTATTACGGCTACATCATCTGCCGGATCTCCGCCCAGGCCACATTTTTTAAGTATGCCAAAATCAGGCAGTTGAATAAAGATTCCAACAATCAGCAACCTGCATAAACCCATTCACCATGCAGGAAAAACAAAACCGGAAAATCCGGTTTTAACCACTTTTTGTTAAAGAGAACCTATGGATGTAAATGGTCAGTGGTTTGTAATTGTTAATCCCAATGCAGGCCGGAGAAAGGGAGAGAAAGACTGGCTGGAGATTGCCGCATTGCTCAATGAAGCCGGCATTCAGTTTACCAATGTTTTTACGGAACATCCCAATCATGCGGTTAAGCTGGCCCGTAAATACATAGAAAACGGGTAC
>CALMDN010000381.1 GCA_937864935.1 uncultured Bacteroidales bacterium | reverse complement strand
AATTGGCAGCCAGGGCAGCCAGGGCTCCGATGGCAGCGAGCACAGGCACGATTAAGGCACCAACGATTCCAACGTTAACAGGTATTTCGAGGTAGACTTTGCCTTCGTCGTTTTTAACGATGATGCGGGTAATGTTGCCCTGATGAATCAGTTCTCTGATCTTGGCCATCAGATCTTCGCCTTTGACCTTGAATTCGTTTCTTGTTTCCATATTCAGTTTGTTTCTTACCCAGTTAAACGCAGAAAAGCACTGCCGGTTACAGACCGGCAGTGCTTATATCTATGAAGAGAGCCTATTAAAGTCCCGAGCTGATGAGGAAGGTGGTTGCAAAAGCAACGATGGCATACAATTCAGGGAATACGGCCAGTACCATGGTTTTTCCGAAAACATCATAACCCTGGGCAATTCCTGCAATACCGTTGGCACAAACCCGTCCCTGCATGATGGCAGAAATAAGGCCTACCAGACCAAGCGCAAAGCCGGCAGCGAGAATTGCGATGCCTTGCAGCATGGTGATTTCAGGCACCAGTACTCCGGAGCTGTTGATAATAAAAAATCCGGCAAAGCCATACAATCCCTGGGTCCCCGGGAGAGCACTCAGCAGCATATAGCTACCAAAGGCGTCGTCTTTTTTCTTCAGGGCGCCTACGGTGGCATTGCCTCCGATAACAACGCCGATCGCACTTCCGGTGCCTGCCAGTCCTACCATGAGGGCGATACCGATGTAAGCAAGAATGATTGCAGTTGACATAATGATTCTCCTTTATTTGTTATTGATTGTTTTGGTTGAGTTACAGTTGATTATTTTTCTTGTTTCCGGACCATTCATGCCGGTGTTTTTCTGTTGCTGAAAGAGTTTCATCCATCAGTTTTCGAAAAGGGTTTATATTTCTTTCCACCGCCAATAAAGCCGGCATTCTTGTAGAACTCCACGAAAGTCAGACGCATCGGGTGGACAAACGATCCAAGCCCGGCGAGCATGAGGTTGGCACCATGACCGACCACCATGACCAGCAGGAAGAGGATATGACCAAGCACAGGAACAGAGTCGAGCAGAGGCAATGAAATGCTGTTGATCACAAACCCGAGGATACCACTGGAAGCACCCAGGGCAAACAAACGGATATAGGAAAGCACATCTCCGAAGATTCCGGTTACAATTCCGTACAAATCCCATACACCCTTTCCCAGTCTGCCAAAGATTCCGAGATTGGGGTCGCTCCAGAAAACAATCATACCGAGGCTGACATACATAAGAATCGTGGAGACAATGCCACCCATTTTAATCAGGGCAATATCGAGCACAGCCACAACCCCGAGGATAATCCCGATGGGCGAGACAGCATAGGCAAAACCGAATTGTTTGTATTTGGCATATGCCTGAATGGCAAGTCCGAAAAGGATCTGCACCAATCCAACGCCCAATGCCAGGTAAAAAATCTGTTCATCGCTGAGCATCATGGGTTTAAGACCATCGAACAGGGCAATTTGTTCCATATCAAACCCGGCGAGGGTACCTGAAATGACCCCGAAAATCATGGTGGCAGCACCAAGATAGATGGCCAGTGTGAGGTATGGTTTCATGGATGCCGCAACCCTGTTTCTCATGAAAATCCCCAGCAGCACCAGAAAGAGTCCATAACCCAGGTCGCCCATGCAGAAGCCGAAGAACATCATGAAGAAAGGGGCAAAAAACGGGGTGAGGTCCAACTCGTTGTATGAGGGCAATGAAAAAAGGCTGCCTATAGGTTCAAAAAGGCGGGCAAAATGGCTGTTTTTCAATAAAACAGGTGGATTATCAGCCGGCACCGGACGATCAGCAAAATAAACGTATCCGGTTTCATTCAGCCATGCTGTAAGT
Source organism: uncultured Bacteroidales bacterium (assembly GCA_937864935.1). Lineage (GTDB taxonomy): Bacteria > Bacteroidota > Bacteroidia > Bacteroidales > Lentimicrobiaceae > Lentimicrobium. Next base: position 3,489 of record CALMDN010000381.1, on the reverse strand, counting down.
TCTCTTTCCTTTGTTTCAGGTACAAAGCCATGAAGAATCATCAGTTTTTCATCGGCTTCGCGCATTGTGTTGATCAGTACACTTTCATACCGTGCATCGCTGAGAACCCGCTGATTGGCCTGTTCAAGGGCAGGAATGAAGAAGGCAGCCATCTCATCAAGCGCTTTGTTTGTCTGATCAAGCTTTTGCTGAACATCAGCCTTGTGTTCGAGCAATACACTGACTGATTTTTCAGGTATCCTGTGCTCTTCTGCATCAAGGTCCGGTTCAAGGTCACCCTCCTGGAATACAACAAAATAGATCACAGACTGCTTTCTGGAAATCTCTTCAAGATACCAGGTTTTCCGCCAGTTTTCATCAAACTTACGTTCAGGACAGCTGAAAAAGCGTGCCTTGTATCCTGCTTTTGCTATCTGTGACAAAAGTTGGGGAGAGAAGTCACCCCAGGGTGTAGCCTGAGCAATTTCCTTACCCAAAGCTGCCAGGTGATGGGTATGTTTATCCAGATCGGCTTTCAGCTGCTGAATCTGTGAAATCAGGGAAGCATCATCCGGGATCTGGTCAGGTAACCGCGGATTTTGTCCACGTGATTTCAGTAACCTCAGTAGCTCAGCAATTTTGGAAGAGAGTACATAACGGTTCTGAATGCCGGCGGTGGTTTCGTTTCCGGATTCTACCACTTCAACGACCCCGACCTCCCTGAGCTTGTTTAAAAACGCTTCATAGTCAGCATGGTAGACCAGAAACGCGTATTTCTTCATGGGAACTATCATGCTTCGTCCTCCATTCTTTGCTGCCTGTCCTTCACAATCTTCTGAGCCGATTTCGAAAGGTTCTCTTCATCTTCCATAAACCGTTTGATCTTGCGGATGGCATCCTCATATCCAGGAATCTGTACTTTCTCATACAGATTTACCTTCTGGGTGGTTTTGCGCCGGGCATGATCGAGCAGATGCATCTTACGGTTGTAAAATTCACTTTCAATGCCGATGCTGGCCAGCTGACGAACGATACCGATGCCATCGGCAAACCAGGCCGGGCTGCTGAACATTGAGAATTCACCAATGGTGAATTTTACCTCTTCGAGTACCGGTATTCTGACGCCTGCAATCTTCCTGATGCTGAGTTCGACATCCTCAACTTTTACAAGATTCAGGTCAAACTCACCCCACATCCTCAGCATCCCCTGATAGCTTTCGATGGCAGCATTGAGTTTAGCGCTCAGCCGGTTGGCATGGTCTTTCGCTTTCTTTACCTCCATTCGGAGTGCCGACTCCTTGTTCTTAATGGTAGGAAGCGCACGCACCCGGATCTTCAACTGCTTGTTGAGGTCCTGAAGCGAGGTTTTGTTATATTGAAATTTTATAGCCATTGTTCCATCTGAAAAATTAGATCATTCAGAGAACGGGGAAGTGAAGGAATAAGTGGTCTTACACCTGCTTACCTACCCCGTACTTCTGCAAAGGGTTCAAGCAGGCCAGTAGAGGTCGACAAACTCCTGTTTTATACCCACTTCAGCTTTGCTGAAATGTTTTCCAAACAATTCCCAGGCTTTATCGAGCATCCTGGTTGTATCGATGTTCACATCGATGGCCAACAGGTCTTCTGAATACTCACGGGCGAAATTCATGGTTCGCATGTCATAGTCGGTGAGGTCGAAACCATTTTCGAGTTTGGTTTTTGCATTGGAGGCATCGGCATACAACCTGACGGCAGCATTCATCACCTGCGGGTGGTCTTTGCGTGTCTGCTTGCCAATGACCAGCTGTTTCAGCCTCGAAAGCGACCGGAAGGGGTCAACGATCACCTTGCCGATGTCTGAATCGCGGCGAAGGAAAAGCTGTCCTTCGGTAATGTAACCGGTATTGTCGGGAATGGCATGGGTGATATCACCGCTCGACAGGGTGGTAACCGCGATGATGGTAATGGAACCACCCTCGGGGAACTGAACCGCTTTCTCATAGATTTTAGCCAGATCACTGTAGAGTGAGCCCGGCATACTGTCTTTTGATGGAATCTGATCCATACGGTTCGACACAATGCTGAGGGCATCGGCATAAAGCGTCATATCGGTAAGCAGCACCAGCACAGTTTCCTTCTTGTCGAAGGCGAAATATTCGGCTGCAGTGAGCGCCATATCCGGAACCAGTAAACGTTCTACCGGCGGATTCTCCGTCGTATTCACAAAACTGATGATGCGGTCGAGGGCCCCGGCATTGTCGAATACATTCTTGTAATAGAGGTAGTCGTCGTTGGTAAGGCCCATCCCGCCCAGGATGATTTTATCGGCCTTTGCCCTGAGGGCTACCATGGCCATTACCTGATTAAACGGCTGGTCAGGATCGGCAAAGAAAGGAATCTTCTGACCGGTTACCAGGGTATTGTTGAGGTAGATGCCGGCAATACCGGTAGCAATGAGCTCAGACGGCTGTTTGCGGCGGACGGGATTCACAGAAGGACCCCCGATTTCGCGTTCCTCCCCTTCCACTTCCGGACCACCATCGATGGGCTGACCGTAGGCATTGAAAAATCTTCCGGAGAGTTCTTCACCTACTTTGAGTACGGGAGGACGTCCGAGAAAGACAACCTCTGCATTGGTGGGAATGCCTTCGGTTCCTGAAAAAATCTGCAGGGTAACGCTGTCGCCCTGAATCTTCACAACCTGCGCCAGACGCCCGTTTACCGTTGCCATTTCCTCATAGCCAATCCCTGAAGCCTGAAGCGTGCAGGTAGCTTTCGTAATCTGGGTTATCTTTGTGTATATCTTCTGAAATGCAGTGGTTTCCATCAGGCAGCTTTCCTTTCTTTGATAATGTTTTCCAGTTCCTGCTCGTATTTCATGAAATCGGCTGACTGGTACAGTGAATAGTTCATCTGTTTGAAAATATTGATCACCCGTTTAAAATAAGGGTTCACTTCTTCGAAACTTTCAAAATCGAAATCCGTTCTGCAGACATCGAGCACCTTACCCAGCATGTCTTTCTGTCGTTCAATGGGTGATGATGCATCAATTTTATCGAAGGCATCCTGCTGAAGGATCACAAAATCAATAACTTCAGATTTCCAGTAACGCAAGTGGTAATCCACAGGAACTCCATCATCACCCAGGATGTTGATCTGCTCGTAGGCTTCTTTCCCACGGAGAAGGATGTTTTTGGCTTCGAGTACACTGCCCAGCCAGTCAGGTGAGATGTTCTTTGCGAGATATTCCTGCAACTCAGGATACTCAAGGTATTTTGAATAGCTGTCAATCGGGTCAACTGCCGGATAGCGTTTACTGTCGGCACGTTGCTGCGAAAGGGCAAAGAAGCAACGGGCTGCTTTCTTGGTTGATTCGGTCACCGGTTCCTTGAGGTTACCGCCGGCAGGGGAAACTGTTCCGATGAAAGTGATGGAACCGGTACTGCCATTGTTGAGGAATACATAACCCGCTCTGGCATAGAAGCTGGAGATGATGGCAGGAAGGTCCATCGGGAATGCATCGGGACC
>CALMDN010000380.1 GCA_937864935.1 uncultured Bacteroidales bacterium | reverse complement strand
AAAAAGTCAACCTATTTCAGGCATCCACAGCTTTTTACTTTTTACTTTTTACTTTAGACTTTAAACTTCTATTATCCGTATCGCTTCTAAATTAAGCAATGTCAGGCAAATTTGCCCCTGGGTTGGTATCTTTGCAATGACTGACTTTTTTATGGAAGAATTGCTTGCCCTTCGTCACCGCCTTCACCGGTATCCTGAACTTTCGGGAAGAGAGAAAGTGACAGCCGGTGTTTTGCTTGATTTTCTGCAGCCACTACACCCTGCCAGGATTCACCGTAACCTTGGCGGCCATGGGTTAATGGCGGTCTTCGAAGGGAAGGCTGAAGGGGCAGAGGTTTTGTTCCGTGCCGATATGGATGCCTTACCGATCGCCGAAACCCTCTCACTCGATTACGCCTCAGGGCGAAAGGGGATTTCGCACAAATGCGGACACGATGGCCATGCGGCAATCCTGGCCGGACTGGCAGCATATATCTCACGCAATCCACCGCAACGGGGCAGGTACCTGCTGCTGTTTCAGCCGGCCGAAGAAACCGGTACCGGCGCCCTTTCGGTGCTGCGCAGCCGGCAGTTCAGGCAATACAGGCCCGGTTATTCCTTCGCGCTGCACAACCTGCCGGGCTACAGCAAGGAGACAGTGGTGGTCAGAACCGGAACCTTTGCTGCGGCCTCGCGCGGCATGGTGATTCACCTGAAAGGCAGAACCTCGCATGCTTCAGAGCCTGAAAAAGGGCAGAGCCCGGCCATGGTGCTGGCCAGGTTGATGAACGATCTGCCCAGACTTTCAGGCAACGGACCGGAATTCGGGTTCAGCGATTTCGCCCTGCTTACCATTATTTACGGGAGCCTGGGTTCTCCTGCTTTCGGCACCTCTCCGGGGCACGCCGTGCTTATGGCTACCCTCAGGGCCAACCTCGACCGTGATATGGAGGTGCTGGTCAGCAGGGCCGCGGATTTGGTCAATGAGAGTCTTGACGGCTCGGGAATCACTGCCTCCATCTGCTTTCAGGAAGAGTTCCCGGCCACCACCAACCATGCCGAAGCAGTTTCATTGGTCATAGCGGCAGCTGATAAGCTGAACCTGAAAACTATCAATGCCGGATTGCCCTTCAGGTGGTCGGAAGATTTCGCGCATTTCGCACTGCGCAGCAAAGCCGCGCTTTTTGGCATCGGGGCAGGGATCAGCCACAGGCCCCTGCACGACCCCGATTATGATTTCCCCGATTCCATCATTCCCACCGGTGTTTCTATCTGGGCTGAATTATACCGTCAGTTTGCATTCTGAAATAACCGGCAAGGCATCTGCGGCCTCTGAATCAGCGCTACCGTATTGTATGGCCACGAAAGTCCGTTGGCAGCCACCTTTCGGGATAAAGAAACATGTATGAAAAGGCCAGTTGGTGCGGTTTTTGATTGTTCTTCAGATCAATTTTCACAATGCTCTTGAAATGCCGGCTTTTTGTTGTATATTTAGAGCCTGTTTGGCAGTGAAGAAAGGGATTGATTATAAGCTTAAAACCTCGCTTATCAGTGAATGATATTCAATATACAGCCCGGCAGAATTAACACGATTTATGAAACTCATCATCAATGCCAGCAACATCTGGATAGGCGGAATGTTGCAGGTGGCACTTTCGTTTATCAACGAACTCAGGTATTTCCCTGAGCATGAGTATCATGTTTTTATCTCGCCTGAGCTGGAACGGCAGGTGAAGATTGACAAGTTTCCGGCGAACGTCAGGTTTTATTCTTTCATCCGTTATGCCGGATATTCTGCACCACTCATGGGCAAATGGATGCGTCTCAAGAAGCAGCAGCGTCTTAAATTGCTTGAAAGTGTGATCAAACCGGATGTGGTTTTCTCGGTATTCGGTCCCACCTACTGGAAGCCCGAAGCCCCGCATGTCGCCGGCTTTTCAACACCGCATTTTGTCTATCCCGAATCACCTTATTTCAAGAAAATAGCCCTCAGCCACCGCATCAGGCAGAACATCTTCGGGCGTATCCGCCTTTCGTGGATGATACGCAACATCGATTTTCTGATTGCAGAGACAGAGGATGTGAAGAACAGGCTGATCAGTCACCTGAAGGTGGATGAGCACCGTGTTTTTCATGTCTACAACACCCTCAACAGGATTTACAACGAACCGGAAAACTGGGCCTACCGGGCCAGGCTGCCCGAAAGGGAGCCGGGCGAACTCCGTCTGGTCACCGTTTCGGCCAACCATTCGTTTAAAAACCTGAGCATCATCAATGAGGTGATCTTTCAGCTGAGGATGCTCCGTCCTTCGCTGAAGGTGAAATTTGTGCTTACCCTCCACCGCAAGGAATTCAAGAATCTGGGAACCAACCGCAGCCATGTGCATTTTACCAACCGCCTCAATGTGAATGAGTGTCCCTTCCTCTATTCGCAATGCGATTTCATGTTCCTGCCAACTCTGCTGGAGTGCTTCTCCGCTTCCTATGCTGAAGCCATGAAGATGGGTCTTCCCATACTTACCTCTGACCTGAAATTTGCCCGTGAAGTGTGTGGTGATGCGGCGCTTTATTTCGATCCGGTGAATGCGCGCGACATTGCCGAGAAGATCATCAGCCTGTACGAAAACCCCGAACAGCAGGCCCGCATGAAAGCCAGGGGATACAGAAGGCTCAGGGACTTTGGTACCTCACAGGAAAGGGCTGCCCGCTACCTCGAAATTGCTGCCATGGCCGCCAGAATTCCGGCCGGCAAGCGTCAGGGCCTGCAAAGCATGGTTACCTTACCATCTTTATCACTGCCGTCCGCCTCTGCGAATCCGATATCCTGATCAGATAAACACCTTTTTTCAGGTTTCCGGTCTCCAGAACGGTTTCGTTCCTGCCGGCGTTAACACCAACCATTTCTGAGTTTACCAGCTGCCCGGTGAGGGTATAGATTCCGACCTCAGCATTCACCACACTTTTTGCCGTGAAAACCAGCACGGTTTCACCGTTTGCCCGATGGTAAACTCCTGACATGCTGTAGAACGTCTGCTCTTCAATGCTTCCGGGCGAACCTGAAGTGGTGAGCAGTTTCATGCTGACCGGAAGGTGATCAGAATTGTTTACCAGCGCATTCAGCACTGCTGCCGGCACGCTGGTGTTGGCCGGAGAATCGGTGATCGATTTGTTGAAATGCTTGCCATCCTGTCCCAGCGCATGGTACGAATCAGTTTGGTATTTTAATCCCATGGTGCCATTGATGAGCGGGCTGGTTACCATGATATGGTCGAAGCGGTCGTCCATGCCACCTCCGGAAAGGCAGCCGTTGGATGCCGTTGTCACCGACTGGGTATGAACCGACGCGAAAGAACTGTTTCCACTCCAGTTGCCGGCTTTGTTCACCGGATCGAAGAACCGGAATACCCCGTTGCTGAGGTCAATCAGGTCCTGGTAACAGGCTTCGGAGGATGAATAGGTATTGAAATCGCCCATCATCAGGTAATTGCCGGCCTGCTTGTGGGTTTTGAGGTAGTTAATGGCATTGGTGGTCATGACTGAGCGTTCGGCCTCATCCGATGCGGTTGATCCGGCCTTGAGGTGGGCGATCAGACAGTGGAGATAAACGGTGTCGCCCCGGCTCAGGTTGTCGTTCTTCAGATACAGGGTAAACAGGTCGATGTCGCGCAGCTGCGATTGAACCACTTCGTGCGATTTGAGCACCAGCTTGTCGGAATTGTAGTAAAGCATGTTCACCAGATCAGAAAGCGCCTGGTTGCTGATGGAACCCCGTTTGTACCAGGTGCGGCCACCGGTGTTGAGCACCGAGGTGAGGAGGCGGTTTTGGTAAAATTCGTAGCGGTTGATTTCGTTCACCGTAAAAATATCGGGAAGTTCGTAGTCGATGATGGTGCGGATCAGGCCGTCTTTATCTTCGTGGTTGTTGTTGCCGGTGGTGCAGTAAGAGGTATAGTTGCCGTAATTCAACAGGTTGTAATGCATCACCCTGAGGGTATCCTGAGAAAAGGCCGGAAATGTTATCCATGATATGATCAGCAGGAAGAAAAAGCGCATAGAGTACACGAATAAAATATATGAACGTTTTGTAAAGATAGTTAAAACCATGTCAGCTTAATCGGGGTTATTGTAAAATTCTGATGTTTCTTTTCAATATCGATATTCCCGGGAATCTGTTATCGTTCCGAAGCTCAGGAACTTTCTGCTGATGGTAATCCGGGGATTGATTATTTTTCAGCTGCCTCGCCAGAGTATGTTTTTGCATAAACGTTACCTGACTTTCAATCCGGGTCACACTGAGCGAAGTCGAAGTGCGACCCTTGCACTGAACAGATTAGGGATCTTAGCCTTTGGGTTGGTTGTTAATGGCGCAAAGTGAGATTGTTGTTGGTTGTCTTCCTTCGACTTCGCTCAGGATGACAACCGGGGGAAATAATGACCAGCAGGTCGCTAGTCAGCGTTTTCATTGGTTAAAGTGATGGCAACCCATCTAAGCTGGATCACACTGAGCTTGTCTGCTTGCTGGCACAAGCAAACAAGCAGGCGAAGTCGAAGTGCGACAGTGAAACCTTTTAAAAGTTAGTATTGCATACATTCATTGATTATAATTCTCCGAACTACTACTGTTTTTGCATTTCGAGAGATTTTTTAATTTTTCCCAATCGCTTGAAATAAGGGCTTGTTTCTTTGCTCTTGACCATTTTTTAATTTTCTTCTCAAAGGAAATCGCAAGGTTAAAATCGGAATAGTATTCAAAAAAAACCAGCTGAACCGGTCTTCTTAAATATGTATAGCATTTCGAGTTGATCCCGGAATTGTGTTCGAGCATTCTTCTTTCAAGATTATTGGTTACCCCGGTATAGTAACTGTTGTCAGAACAGAGTAATATGTATACATAAAGGTATTGATGCATATTATTAACTGTTTATAAAGGATAGACAAAACATGCAACTGGATAAAAGTATACAATAAATAAACATAAACTAGGGCTTACCATTCAAAAATAAACTGTATAAGTTATAAATATCACTTAGGAATTCAATTGTGAGTTAGAATGAGTACCTGATCGAATTTAAAAGTAAGCTAATGTAAAAAGCGATGGTAAACATTCAAAACGGGTCACCCTGAGCTTGTCTGCTTGCTGGCACAAGCAAACAAGCAGGTGAAGTCG
>CALMDN010000379.1 GCA_937864935.1 uncultured Bacteroidales bacterium | reverse complement strand
CCTGAAAACACCTACCGCTACCAGAATCGCCACCAGATATGGAATAATGCGGATGCTGATGTTAAACCCTTCCTTTGCCCCTTCGATAAACGAATCATAAACGTTGATTTTTTTTACCACGCCAAGAAGTATAAACGAAACGATGATGCCGAAGAGAATGAGGTTACCGGCCACAGACGAGATGACTGTAACCTGTTGCTGCGATATGGTGCTGAAATACCAGATGATGGTGGCAACCAGCAGGGTGAAGCCTCCCAGGTAAGCCAGCACCACCCGGTTGAACAGGTTGATCTTCTGGAAAAGCGATACAACGATGATACCGGTGAGGGTTGAACAGAAGGTGGCCAGCAGGATGGGGATGAACACATCCGAGGGATCGGCTGCCCCGAGCTGGGCACGGTAAACCATGATGCTCACCGGGATCAGGGTGAGCCCCGATGCATTCAGCACCAGGAACATGATCATGGCATTGGAGGCTGTGTCTTTTTCCCTGTTGATCTCCTGCAGCTGAGTCATCGCCTTTAAACCCAGTGGAGTGGCGGCATTGTCGAGCCCCAGCAGGTTGGCAGCGATGTTCATCATGATGGATCCGCTGGCCGGGTGGCCTTTCGGAATTTCGGGAAACAGCCGGCTGAACAAGGGCCCCACTGCCCGCGACATGAGGTTGACAATGCCTCCGGCTTCACCAACCTTCATCAGTCCCATCCACAGGGTCATCACCCCGGTAAGCCCGAGCGATATTTCAAAACCGGTTTTGGCCATATCGAAGGTGGCCCCCATCATTTCGGTGAAGATCAGGGTGTCGCCACCGAAGATCAGCCGGATAAGGCCGACAACAAATGCGATCAGAAAAAATGCTATCCAGATGTAGTTTAAAACCATAAGCCAATGCCTGCTTGCAAGAATAGTCAAATGTATCAATTTTTGGTCTGTTTTCTATATCGGCCGGCAACATTGACCCTCCCTTCCTGACAACATCCCCGTTCTGCCTTCCGTAGCACTGCCCATCAGGGATGGTGTTTTCTGATTCGCTTTAAATCATCAATGATCCTTGATATTTAACACTTTCTGTTTGCGGGGTATTATAAAATCGCTTAGGTTTGGATAGAATTAAGGTAAAAGCAGAAACTGTAAACGATCCCATCATGAAAATAAAATTCTTAGGCGCTGCCCGCGAAGTTACCGGAAGCAAGCATCTGATTACCACTGCCTCCGGTAAGAAGATCCTCCTCGATTGTGGCATTTATCAGGGTAAAGGCATGGAGACCGATGCGATGAACCGCAACACCGGTATTGACCCCGTGGAGGTTGACCACATTGTATTGTCGCATGGTCACATTGACCATTCGGGGCTGATCCCCTATTTCTACCGCAGGGGTTTCAGGGGTTCAGTGATCTGTACCCATGCCACCCGCGATTTGTGTTCCATCATGTTGCCCGACAGTGGCCATATACAGGAGTCAGATACAGAGCGTTTTAATAAGAAGAGGGCCCGTCAGGGACTGCCTCCGGTTGAACCACTCTACACCCGAGAAGATGCCCTGAAATGTATGGAACTTTTTATCGGGATTCCATACAACAGGAAGTTTTCTATCGATGCCGACATCAGGCTGAAGTTCACCAATACCGGGCACATGCTTGGCAGCGGAACCGCCAGCCTTGAAATTACGGAACATGGCAAGATACTCAGGATTGCCTACACCGGTGACATTGGCAGGCCGGAGAACCGGATACTTCGCTCACCTGATCCTTTTCCTCAGTGCGACTACCTGATTACCGAGTCGACCTATGGCAACCGGGAGCACCCCAGGTTGCAGGTTGCCGAGGATGAGCTGCTCAGAATTGTGAAAGAGACCTGTGTGGAGCGGAGAGGCAAACTGATTGTTCCTTCGTTTGCCATCGGCCGGACACAGGAACTGGTGCATGTACTCAACAACTATTTCAATGAGGGGGTATTGCCGAAAATCCAGATTTATGTTGATAGTCCGCTGGCGGTTAATGCAACAGAGATTTTCAGGATGCATCCTGAGTGTTTCAACCGGGAGGTAATGGAAGTGATGGAAACCGATCCGGATCCTTTTGGTTTCAGTTCGCTGCATTACATCAAGCTCGCAGAAGATTCAAAGAAGCTGAACGATCTGAAGGAGCCCTGCATCATTATCTCCGCATCGGGCATGATGGAAGCCGGGCGCATCAAGCATCACATAGCCAACAACATCAGCAACCCGAAGAATACAATTCTGGCGGTTGGTTATTGTGCCCCGACAACCCTGGGTGCGAGAATTCTCCGTGGTGACCGGGAGGTTTCAATTTTTGGCGTTCTGCACGAGGTAAGGGCAAAAATTGAGCGGATTGAAGCATTCAGTGGTCATGCAGATTATGTTGAGATGCTAGGATTCCTGAAATGCCAGCAAAGCGCACAGGTCAGACAGGTTTTTCTGGTTCATGGCGAACTGGAAGCAGCTGCCTTTTATTCTGAAAAACTGAGAGCAGCAGGATTTCAGGCTGTGGAGATTCCGGAAGTAGGGCAGGAGTTTGAGCTGGTATAGCCTTTAATAAGAATCTGTCTGAAAGGGAAGTCCTGAAAAGCAAGAGGCTGAATCAGGTGATCCAGCCTCTTGTATTAACTATGAAATGCGGATTAATCTTCTTTCACAACCTTCTTTTTGGTTGAGTAGTTGATTTTGAAGGCTCCGACTTTACGTAACTCCTGTTTCACATCGGTTACCACACCCATCTTTACTTCTTTATCAACCTTGAGCGAAGTGGTGAGCAGGGGTCTGTCGGCTTCGTTGCGGGCTTCACGTTCGGTAAAGATAAATTCGGCGATATCGGCAACGCTGCGGAAGGTATCGTTGAGCTGAATACGGGATTCAGTTCCGTAGAGTTTCGATTGTGTAGGAGGACCAATGTAAATAAAGCTTACAAGGGCTTTTTTCTCGAGTTTCTGAACTTCAGAGGCTTCGGGTGCTTTGATGCGCACCTTCAGGGTTACTTCGCGCATGGTAGTAGTTACCATGAAGAAGAAGAGCAGCATGAAGATAATATCAGGCATCGAAGAGGTGCTGATGGCTGGCAGTTCGCCAGACTTTTCTTTCTTAAAACGTGCCATGGTCTTACTTTCCTCCTATATTCTCAGGTTCAGCTTCAGAAATTGACATCGGGATGGCTTTCTGAACGGCCTGAATGTGATCATCATTGGTAAGCTCAGAGAATTTTACGCCAAACTTCTGTTTCGAAAGTTCGTCCCTGAGTTCGTTGATGGCTGCAGTCAGTTCGTTCTGCACCTGAATGTACATATCGTAAGAAGTACCTCTGTCATTTTTCAGTGAAATAATCCCTTTGGAAACCTGAAAAGTACCGATGTATTTGATGTTTTCAGTTTTCTTTTCCGGAAGTTCCTCACTGTTATTCGGGTTCGACAGAAATTCCTTGGTATCGGCCCTGAGGGTTTTGATGTCTCCCACACGTCCGTCTACAAAAAGGCGATCGCTCTTGTTCACCAGAACATTGAATACGTTACGCTCTTTGATTGGAGGCGGGACAACGGAGGGGTCAGGTGGTGGCGGCAGCCTTCTCACAATCCCCGAATCGGTATCCATTGTTGTGGTAACAAGGAAGAAGATAAGGAGCAGAAAGGCGATGTCGGCCATAGACCCCGCATTAATTTCGGGAACTTTTCTTGCCATAATTAAACCTTTTTAGGATCAGTTATTTAATCCATTTTGAAATCTGTGAATAAACGACACTCAGTAACACGGCAATGGTAATGATGTACGTTGCTACCAATCCTCCCCCGATAACCTTTGAGAAAGTCGGAGAAATACCGAACTTTTCGTAGAAAGGTCCTGTTTCAGCAGGTGAAACAGCGTAGGAGATAAGAAACAACGCCAGTGCGATACCAATACCTATGAGGCTGCTTTTTGCTTTTTTCAGATTACCAAAGGTTTGTACAACTGGAAACAAGATAGCTCCGGCTACTGATACGAACAGTAATATGTAGGTAACAACAATACCTATATTGATGAGACTATCCATGTTTGTTATTTTTTAGCGTTTTTGTTTTTAACAAGAATGTCCATGAAAGAAATGGTAGCGTCTTCCATAGAGTTAACAATGCTGTCGATTTTAGCCAGCAGATAATTGTAGAAGATCTGCAGGATAATTGCAACGATAAGACCGAATACGGTGGTTAACAGAGCCACCTTCATACCACCGGCAACAACGGTTGGTGAGATATCACCGGCTGCTTCGATAGCGTCGAAAGCCTGAACCATACCGACAACTGTACCGAGGAACCCGAGCATCGGGGCAAGAGCGATAAACAAGGCAACCCATGACAGGTTGTTCTCGAGACGTCCCATCAATACACCACCATAGGAGACAATTGATTTCTCAACGATTTCAAGACCTTCAGCGTGACGGTCAAGTCCCTGATAAAAGATGCTGGCAACCGGGCCGCGGGTGTTTTTGCAGATTTCCTTGGCTGCAGTAACACCTTCCATTTCGAGGGCGGTTTCAACCTTGTTCAGAAGCTTTTGTGTGTTGGTGGTTGAGAGATTGAGGTAAAGAATCCTTTCAATGACAAGACCAAGACCCAGAATCAGTACAAATAGAATCGGGAACATCCACAATGCACCTCCTTCAATAAATTTCTGTTTCAGCACCTGATGGAATGACTGAGGGGCTTCTTCTTCTGCAACAAGGGTTTCCTGCGGAGCTGAAGTAGTATCAGCAGCAGCTTGTGCCTGAGCAGTATCGGTTGCTACCTGTTCAGTCTGGGCGGCAGGCTGGTCCTGTGCCACAACAACGCTGGTTACTCCGAATGTGAGCATTCCTGCTACGGTCAAAAACGCAATTAATTTTTTCATAGTTAATGGTTATTGATTTTTGTTTTTAAAAGGAACTTGTTTTTGTTTCAGTTTATTGTGTGAGAATTCAATTTACTGTCAGCATTTTGCGGAGAGAATGGGATTCGAACCCATGATACGCTTTTGGCGTATACACACTTTCCAGGCGTGCGCCTTCGACCACTCGGCCATCTCTCCGTAACAGGCTCTTTTATACGCCCTTTATTTCATTTCAGGGCGCTAAAATACAAAAAATCATGAACAATGATTTTATATATTATTTTTTTACAACAGGCCTTACCCGGGGAATTTGTAAGGATTATATAATTAACATGCACGATATCAATAACATATAATTTATTTATATTTAGTATATATAATCTTTCGAGGGGGCTTTTTATGTTAAATTCAAATGAATTCTGCGAAGTTTGCATTCTCCGGTGAGTCTGAGTCAACAGCCCCACTCACCGGATATCAGATCCGGATAGCTTTTCTTTACATGTATCGATTGAAAAAGAACAGGTTAACACTGTTTATTCAGCTGTTAATTCACCCCTCAGGGGACTTTGAAGCCGTTTCGACAATTCAGAACCAGTATATCCTTCTCCCAGCAGAAACATGGTTTTGGCAATGGCCGATTCAGTGGTGATGTCGTAACCACCCACAACGCCAATGCCTTCAAGCTGGGCGCTGGTTTCGTATTTGCCCATCTCTACCGAGCCTCCTTTGCATTGGGTAACATTAAAAATTGTGATACCACGGTTTACGGCATCAGCCAGTGCATCCAGAAACCACTTGTCGGTCGGGGCATTGCCTGCTCCATAGGTTTCAAGGATCAGGGCTTTCAAACCATGGATGTTCAGAATGCTCTTAACCACATTTTCAGTAATCCCGGGGAAGAGTTTCAGTATGGCCACATTGGGATCAAGGTTTCGGTGGACCTTGAGCTTTTTGAAATTCGGCTTCAGGATGTACTGCTGATTGTACCGGATATGCACACCAACCTGCGCCAGCAAGGGATAATTTCCGCTCAGAAAGGCATTGAAATTCTCCGCATTGAATTTGTTCGTCCGGTTGCCCCGCATCAATCTGTTTTCGAAGCAGATACTGACTTCAGGTACTATAGGGGTGTCGTCTTCATGGGCAGAGGCAATTTCGATGGCATTGATAAAATTTTCGCGTCCATCGGTACGCAGCACCCCCATGGGCAACTGCGAACCGGTAAATACGACCGGTTTGTTGAGGTTCTCCAGCATAAAACTCAGTACCGAAGCCGTATAAGCCATGGTGTCTGTGCCATGAAGTACCACAAATCCATCATACCTTTCGTAATTCTCCTCTATTACTTCAGCTAAGCTGACCCAGAATGCCGGATTCATGTTCGAGGAATCTATCAGGGGATCGAAACAATGGGTGTCGATACGGCAGTTGAAATTTTCAAGTATGGGTATGTGCCGGTACAAAGCATCAAAATTGAAGGGTGTCAGGGCTCCGGTCAATGGATCCTTGATCATCCCGATGGTACCCCCGGTATAGATTACCAGAACATTTTTATCCATAATGGTTGGTTAGCTGCTGAGCAAAATTCTGTTTCACTGTTTTTCCTGGCTTTCAGGCCGTAGACCGAACAACTTCAGGGCATTGGAGGTGGTTGCCTCTGAGACTTCCTGAAGGCTGATCCCTTTTATTCCGGCCACTTTTTCAGCGATCAGCGGAATATAGGCCGGCTCATTGCGTTTACCCCTGTAAGGTACCGGAGCCAGAAACGGGGCGTCGGTTTCGAGTACCAGGTGTTTTAGGTCTACCTGCTTCAGGGTTTCCTGCATCTTGTTGTTTTTGAAGGTAATCACCCCGCCCAGTCCAAGGCTGAAACCCAATCCGGTGGCTTGCCTTGCCTGTTCAACACTTCCCGAAAAACAGTGAAAGATCCCCCGCAAATCGGGCTTATTTACATCTTTCAGTATACGGATAACATCGTTGAACGATTCCCTGATGTGTACAATCAGGGGAAGGTCATACGCAAGGGCAAGATCGATGTGGTGGCGGAACACATATTCCTGTTCCTCATAGAAGGTTTTATCCCAGTAAAGATCTATGCCGCATTCGCCAATGCCGTAAAACTTACGGTCGAGCAGCCAGCATTCCATGGCGGCCAACTCGTCCATGTAATTCTCTTTTACTGAAGTCGGATGGAGTCCGATCATCGGGAAGCAGTGATCCGGAAATGCCCCGCACAAAGCCAGCATCGGGTGCACGGAGGCACTGTCGATGTTGGGAAGCATCAGTTTATCCACCCCTGCTGCAATGGCTGCTTCAACCGTTTCCCTGCGGTCAGCATCAAATTCATCCAGGTAAAGGTGGGTGTGGGTGTCGATGAAATTCATGCCGCAAAATTAGCAATTTGACGGATTGGAAATTAC
>CALMDN010000378.1 GCA_937864935.1 uncultured Bacteroidales bacterium | reverse complement strand
CATCCGCTCCTATGAAACTACCCAAATCGATTTACAACTGGATCAGCATTTCGGGATTTATTCTCACCATCAACAGCCTGATCATCATTTTTGTGCTTTACCTTTTTTCCCTGTTTTCGGATGAAAGCAATGCCTACATGGGGCTGTTCATTTACATCATTGTCCCGGCTTTCATGGTTCTGGGGCTGCTGCTGATACCCCTGGGGATGCTGATTAACCGGAAAAAGATGCAGGGAAAGCCGGAAAATACAGGAAAGTGGCCCATTCTTGATCTGAACGACAGATTTCACCGCACGGCATTGGTGAGGATTACGGTGATCACTGTAATTCTGATGGTTTTTTCGTCCATCGGCAGTTACAGGGCATTCCACTATACCGAATCTGTTGAATTCTGCGGAACGCTTTGCCATCAGGTGATGGAGCCGGAATATGTAACCTATCAGCACTCATCACATGCCAATGTAAAGTGTGTGGAATGTCATGTGGGAGAAGGTGCTGACTGGTATGTAAAATCAAAATTATCGGGCTTGTATCAGGTATACTCTGTTTTATTCAACAAGTATTCGAGGCCCATCGGAACACCCCTGCACAACCTGCGGCCTGCCAGTGAAACCTGTGAAAAATGTCATTGGCCGGAAAAATTCTACGCTCAGAAGCTGAGAAATCAGCGTTCCTTTCTTGCTGACTCAGCCAACACACCGTGGGATATCTCCCTGCTCATGAAAATCGGGCCCGAACACAGTGCCAAAGGCCTGACCGAAGGCATTCACTGGCACATCAACAAAGATTACAGAATTGAATACAAAGCCAGCACAAAAAACCGGGAAAGCATTCCGTGGGTGAAGTTAACCAACCTGAAGACCGGAGAGACCAAAATCTTCACCGATGATGAAAACATGGTTGATCAGCCCACCCTCGACACCCTGGAAACCCGTTCGATGGATTGCATGGATTGCCATACCCGTCCTTCGCATGTTTATAAATCAGCTCCCGACTTTGTTGATCAGGCCATCGTTTCAAGAAAAATACCCGGAAATATTCCCTGGATAAAAATGGCGGCTATGGAAGCACTCAAAATTCCTTATGAAACGGCTGATCATGGCCGGCTACATATCTATCTGACCATGGTTGCCTATTATAAAGACAATTATCCCGATGTATATCTAAAGGACTTTTTCAGAATTCAGAAGGCCATCAGGGTGGTACAACAGGAATACAGCAACAATGTATTTCCCTATATGAAAGCCGATGCCACCCAATACCTCAACCACATCGGGCATCTTGAATCTGAAGGCTGTTTCCGTTGTCATTCTGACCGTCACAAGACAAAAACCGGTGAAACCATTTCCAAAAACTGCGATCTGTGTCATACCATTCTTGCCCAGGGAGTTACCGGAAATACCCAAATGGTTCCCCTCGCTTCCACCCTCGAATTTGTTCATCCTGTTTTCATACGAGGTAAAGAAATTACGGCCCTCTGCTCAGATTGCCACAATGTATTGTATGAATAGCGCACTAAGAAGTGTGCAGGCTGAGTTCTCTGCTGAAACAAGCTGACGGTGCGATTGCACCGGAAGCTTTTTTCAGCATTGGCCAGCATTGGTAAATACAAGTTAGTATCCAACCTGTTTCCGGTGAAGGATTTTCGTAATTTAGTTGCCACAAAGTGTTGTATGATGAAGTTGCTGCTTACTGTTTTCTTCTTTTTAAACCTGCTGACAATCAACGCACAGCCCCGAAAGCTGCAACTGTCAATCAATTCCGGAGTGGCCATGCCACTGGCCGAATTCAAAAAAACAGACCTTCAGAAAGGCAGTTTCACCCTCCCGGGTTTCTCCGGTTCAATGGATGTAAAAGCAGCGATCCTGAGGAACTACACATTATTGCTCGAAGGAGGAGTTCAGCTGAACCCCGTTGATGTCGCCAGGTTAGGTTACGAAAAAATGCAGGCTGATCCGTTTATCGAGGATCTGTATATCCGGAGCGAGCCTTTTAAGACCATACAGTTGATGGCAGGTGCAGGGTACAGCAGACAACTGGCTGAGAAATTCAGTATCGACGGACAACTGCTGGCCGGTGTTATTTTCTCATCCACACCTTATCAATTGTACAAAGCCACTTATTATCTTCTGGGAGAGGACTATTTCGAAATTACGCGTTCGCGCGATATCAGCTTTGCATACGGTGCCAGCTTACAGCTCATTTATAAAATCACGCCCTGCTATTATCTTGGATTGAACAATGAGTTGTTGAATTCCAGGGGATCCTTCGATTTCCGCACAGGGGCAGGCATACGGACCGATAAAAGAAACATCACCCTCTGGAATAGTTCATTCTCTTTGATAATCAATATATTATAATTTTTTCCAGAATTGACCTGATTTCCATCTTTCCGGTTTACTGAAAAAGCCTGTTCTTTTATTATGTGGTGATCGCTGACTTTGGAAATCATAAAAAAAATGCCCCGGAATTGATTCCAGGGCATCTTTTTTTGCTTCCAATGGATTAACCATTCATGGAGATGAGAAATTCCTCGTTGGTCTGGGTATATTTCATCTTATCTTTCAGGAACTCCATGGCTTCGAGGGGGTTCATATCGGCCAGGTGGTTGCGCAGAATCCAGATTCTCTGGAGGGTTTCCTTGTCAAGCAGCAGGTCTTCACGCCGTGTGCTGGATGCAACGATGTCGATGGCCGGGTAGATGCGCTTATTGGAAAGCTTCCTGTCGAGCTGAAGCTCCATATTGCCTGTTCCCTTAAACTCTTCAAAGATTACCTCATCCATTTTTGAGCCGGTGTCGATGAGGGCGGTGGCAATAATGGTGAGTGAGCCCCCGTTTTCGATCTGGCGGGCTGCCCCGAAGAAACGTTTTGGTTTCTGCAGCGCATTGGCTTCAACACCACCTGAAAGTACCTTCCCTGAAGCAGGTGAAACGGTATTGTATGCGCGGGCAAGGCGGGTGATGGAATCCAGCAGGATGACAACGTCGTGGCCGCATTCTGTCATGCGTTTGGCCTTTTCAAGCACAATGTTGGCGATCTTCACATGGCGGTCAGCCGGTTCGTCAAAAGTAGAGGCAATGACTTCGGCTTTCACGCTTCGGGCCATATCGGTAACCTCTTCGGGACGCTCGTCGATCAGCAGTACGATCAGGTAAGCTTCGGGGTGGTTATAGGCAATGGCATTGGCAATTTCCTTCAGCAACACTGTTTTACCGGTTTTGGGCTGAGCCACGATCAGTCCACGCTGGCCTTTCCCTATGGGAGAGAACAGATCGATGACCCTGGTAGATAAGTTGGATCCGGGATGGCCGGTAAGGTTGAATTTCTTTTCGGGGAAAAGCGGTGTAAGATAATCAAAGGGAATCCTGTCACGGACTTCGTCGGGTGTACGTCCGTTGATCAGTTCTACTTTAATAAGCGGAAAGTACTTCTCCCCTTCCTTGGGCGGGCGGATGGTTCCGCGCACGGTATCACCGGTCTTCAGGCCGAAGAGTTTGATCTGCGACTGCGATACATAAACGTCGTCGGGTGAATTCAGGTAATGGTAATCAGAGGATCTGAGGAATCCATAACCATCGGGCATGATTTCGAGGACGCCGTCGCTGGAGATGAATCCATCGAACTCCCAGGTATACTCTTCACGTTTGCGCTCGGGGAACCTGGGCTGGCGGGGATTGTTAAAATCCCTGGCGTAACGGTCACCTGGTCTGAACGGCTCCGGATCGTTGTATCTTTCAACAGGTGGAGGAGGCGGTGGCAAAGGGGCAATGTATTCTTCCACTATAGGCGGTACAGTAACCGGAGTGTCAACTTCGGCAACAGGCACCTCAATTTCAGGGATATCCTCTACAACAACATCTTCAATAATGGGTTCAGAACTGAGACGTATGGCTTCCTCGTCGATGTGGTCGCTTTTCGAAACCGGAGGAGTCATGCCTGGCTTGTTCGGATTGGGTTTGATCTCTCTTTTGGGGCGGCCACGTCTGGGCTTTTCGGTTTCTTTCACGTTTTGGGGTTTAGTAGTCACTACCTGTTCAGCAGGAGTTTCAACCGGAGCAGAAATCGCTTCAGCTTCTTCTGCGGGATTGTTTGCTGCTGCGGTAGTTGGGTTGGAAGAAGCTACCGGCGTTCCCTGTTTGGGTCTTTCAAATCTGGGTTTCCCTTTGGCAAACCGCTCATCGGGAATGCGTTGACGTTTGAATTTGTTTTCTCTTGCGGCTTTTTCCTTCTCGAGCATCTCTTTTGAAGGGTTCAATGCCTGAAAGTCAAGAATCTGATATACAAGGTCCTGCTTTTTTAAAGAGTCGTACCTCGGTATGCTCAGACCACGCGCAATGTCTTTAAGCTCTTCGATCTGCTTGTTGTTAAGCTCAATAATATCGTACATAAAATATTGGTTAGGGTTTAATCCTGAAACTATTGGTTGGAAATAAAAGACTGGTTAATGAAACCGCGCTCCGGTTTTATCCGATTATCCTGCTGAAAAAAGAAGTAAATGAGAGAATAAAAAAGAGAGCGGGATTGAACTGTTTTTGAAGGCACAAAGATACAACATTATTTCTAATTAAAAACCAAAAGCCTGTTTTTACTCTTTGTATTTTGCATTCCCGGAAACCAGTGAGGTAAACTGAATAAAGGATGACACAAATGGCATCCTCCCTGTAACAACAAAGCCTGAAACCCTTTTACAGATTTCAGCAGTTTGACCTGAAGAAAGAGGTTTCAGTTCAGTACTGTTAGTCAGAATTTCCCATCAGATATATACCACATTCCAAAAAAATCCTGTAGGTTTGTCCCGTTAAATCCAATAAAATCTTCAATATGAAATATACAGCATTTACGGCACTTCACGAAGCTTTTGGTGCAAAAATGGTTGAGTTTGCCGGATACTTCATGCCGGTTCAGTACGAAGGACTGATCGCAGAGCATGAAACCGTGCGCAAAGCCCTCGGGGTATTCGATGTTTCACACATGGGTGAATTCTGGGTAAAAGGCCCGAAAGCGTTGGACTTCGTGCAGTGGGTTACCTCAAACGATGCCTCAAAGCTGGTGGATGGAAAGGTACAATACAGTTGCTTCCCGAACGATAAGGGCGGTATTGTTGACGATCTTCTAGTGTACCGCATCAATGCCGAAACCTATCTGCTGGTGGTGAATGCTGCAAATATCGACAAGGACTGGGCCTGGGTGAACAGCCAGAACAAGATGGGTGCTACCCTGTACAATGCTTCCGATGAAATTTCCCAGCTGGC
>CALMDN010000377.1 GCA_937864935.1 uncultured Bacteroidales bacterium | reverse complement strand
GCTGAGGAGATCATGAAGAAATCGCCTCAGCTGCAGCAATCTGAAAACAGGAAAATCAGTCTGTATACGCTCTTTCCATGATAAGTTTGCCGGATTCATCCCATTGTTTCCAGATACCGGTCTTCTTCCCCATGGTGTAGTGCATTTCATATAGCATGGTGCCTTTGTTGTCCCAGATATACCAGGTTCCGTCTTTCTGGTTATCCTTGTACGAAGCCTCGGCAATTTTCACGCCCTCCTCGCTCCAGGTGATCCAGGTACCGTTTTTCTTTCCTTCGGTATATTGCCATTGCTCCTTTTTGTTGCCGTTTTCGTAATAGTGGTTTACCGTACCATCTTCCAGTCCGTTTTTGATGGAGAGCTCAACCAGTATTCTGCCATTGTCGTAATATTCAATGTGGGTGCCGGTATAGAGCATACCTTTTTTATAGTAAAGGCCATCTTTGTACTCAAGGTTCTGAGAAAATCCCAACGATACCACCATCAGAAACAAGGCAGTAAGTAAAGCGTTTTTCATGATTTGAAATTAAGTTGTTAAGATTCGTTGTAAAATTATAAACTTCTTCCTTCAAAGACCCGGAATTCCGGTATCTTTTATCCTGCTTCAGAAAAACTTGTAACCCAGTCTCAGCTGGTAAGTTCTTCCCTGCTTCAGGTAGGTGTAGTATTGATCGGCCGCTTCGTATGACCGGAATACAGACTCCTTGACATCACCAAGCAGGTTATCAATTTTGAGTCCGATCTGAAATTTCTTACTTTCACCAAAGGATTTATTGATATTGAGGTTCAGACTGTTGAAGGGTTTTGTATAGACATCCCGCAGTGAGGCAATTCCCACTACTTCGAGGGTTGGGCCCTGCACATTGTAGTAGATACCGGCTTCCAGGCCTTGAAGGAACCCTTTCCCGGAACCATCATAAGCCAGACCGGCATTGATGATAAAAGGAGCCTGACCGGCCATGCTGCGGTATTTATCGATGGTTTCTCCGGCCCTTGCATTTTTTAGTCGCGATTCATATTCTGTTGAACTCAGTTTTATTCGCGAAATGGTGTAGGTGAAATTTGAGCTCAGGCTGATGGCTGAAAGCACAGGATTAATAAATTCAAGATTCTTCCTGAACTCAGCTTCCATTCCGATGAGCGTGCCATCGCCAACATTCCGGGGCTGGAACGCACCTGCCTGTGTGAAATACTGTACAATCTCTATCGGGTCAACGAAATACTTATAGAACGCCCCAAGTGAAACTGTCTGTCCACCTTTGCCAAACATTTCCCATCTCAGATCGAGGT
Organism: uncultured Bacteroidales bacterium; assembly: GCA_937864935.1. Classification (GTDB taxonomy): domain Bacteria; phylum Bacteroidota; class Bacteroidia; order Bacteroidales; family Lentimicrobiaceae; genus Lentimicrobium. Next base: position 9,027 of record CALMDN010000377.1, on the reverse strand, counting down.
TATCGATGTGGGTACTTTTGATTTTTCCATCCAAGTAGAATATTCCAAGCTTATATTCTTCATCGGTGAAAAGACCACCGATAAACGTTCTGCCGGTAATTGCGTCAAATATTTCAGCATAGGACAACTCTTTCATAGAAGGTCTCGCGATAGTTCTGGAGTACGAAAACCGAAGATTCTGGCTTTGGCTGAGGTTGAAAATTACGTTGGCAGCAGGGAAAATATCCAGGTCGTCGAGTACTTTCTCATTGTCCAGTACGATGTCGCCAAGCTGATTCTGCCCGGTATATCTTTGCTGGTACATTTCTGTCCTGACCCCAAGAATAAGTTTCAGGAAAGAAAGCGGTGACATTTCCCATGACACGTAGCCTGCGGCATTCAGGTTATTAGCTTCAAACTGATTGCGATTTACCGGAATAAAAGGTGTTTCGAAGGTTGTTCCCCGCCCCGGGTTTCCATTGTAAGGCCAGAGGTTTTCAGGAAAGTACAATTCATTGGGATCGCCGGTTAAAGGAATATTTCTGACATTCAGCTGAAAGTTACGGATGATAAAATTGCGGTCCTTGCGGGTTAACAATCCTCCGAACTTCAATTGTGATTTTTCGCCAAATACATTCAGGGTTCTGGTCAGATCAAAGTTTCCTGACAGGCTGACTTCATCCAGTTCGCGCCATATCCGTTCCGGGAAACCGGCTTCAGTACCTATAATATAATCTCCGTCTTTAAGTTCATAACGGGTAAAACGGATGTCGGGATCATCCATTCTCGAAAATGACGGTGACAGTTTCCATTCAAGCTGCCAGTTGTTGTCAGAGAACAGATGTTTACCATTCAGCAGGATATTGGTCATTGAACGCTCGGTGAATTCAAGGTTATGCTGAACTCCTTCAAAGATGGCACCCAGGTCTGAATTCCGGTAGATGAAGATACCAGCCCTTTTCTCGCCATTCTGCAGATGCAGGACATTCAGTCTGTATTTCGAATATTTGGTTTTCATTGCAACACCAGCCATACCGCTGATCATCACATTGTTGACACCGAGACCACCATTCTGAAACTCCCTGAAATCCATTTCATTAACTTCCGGTTTTGCCGGATCCACACCATACCTGCCATACTGAACTTCTTCATAAAACTCAGATGAGTTCTTATATGAAAAGGAGGCATTGTATCCCCAGGTTACCTTCTCTTTTGGTATCTGATTCCCTATGGAGAATCCGAAATTGAAGTCCGGCATGCTGGTTTTGCGCGATGTACCCATCTCCGGATTAAAACTCTCAAGAATTTCCTTGTATCTCAGTCCTTTCTCTCCGTCAGGATTACCAGCCACCTCTGAAAACTGAGGTATATTGTCTACGGCCGGAATGTCCCGGGTTCCGTCGTCAAAGCCTAAAAAATCGGTACTCCCCCCCTCATAGGTGAGGAAATCGCTGTTGAGGTTGAACAGGGGGTTATAGCCAAGACTGAGTGATATACTCCCGGTTTTTAATTCCGGGAAATCTTTTGTTTCAATATCCACAACTCCCCCGGTAAAATCTGCCGGAAGATTGGCACTGAAGGATTTATGTACAATAATGTTGTCAACTATGTTTGTTGGAAACAGGTCCATCTGAACCGTGTTCCTGTCCGGATCAATGCCCGGGATATCCATTCCGTTCAGGATGGTTTTGCTGTATCTGTCGCCCAATCCCCTGACGTACACATATTTTCCTCCCTCCACGGAGACACCGGCAACCCTCTTCATCGAGGATGCAGCATCTGAATCACCGATTTTCCTGAAATTGGCAGCCGAAATACCGTCAATCAGGTTGGCTGATTTCTGCTTCATGGTGAGTAAGGCCACTTCAGAATTTCTCACCGCTTCGGCGGTAATGGTAACTTCGGCAAGTTCAATCTTGGCTTCTTTCAGCCTGATGTTCTCAAACAGGGTGACTTTTCCTGAAGTGACGGCAACCTCTTTAAGGTTTACTGTTTCATAAGAAATAAATGAAATTCTTATGTTGTATTTCCCCGGTGCTATGCTCAGGTTGAATTTACCGTCAAAATCCGTTAGAGTGCCTGTGGTGGTTCCTTCAACAAAGATGGTTACCCCCGGAAGGGTTTCTCCGGTAGTATCGTCAAAAACACTACCCCGGATAAATCCGTTCTGCGCCAGAAGCAGTTTACCTGTGAGGACAATAAACAACAGGATTGAAAGAAATTTTAAATTGTGCATACTTTTTTATTGATATTGTTTTTAATCGATATTCGTTAATAAAGCCCGCAGGGTAAAACCCTGCGAGCTTCAATGCAATCAAAAAAGTTGAATTATTTTAAAGATCCGGAGGTATGGGCCCATGACCAACCTTCAAACTTTGTAAGGTCTGCACCAACAGTGTTGGCGTCAAGAGCAACACTTGTTACGAAAGCATCCGATCCACCTTTGAAGAAATCAGAAACGGCTGTTCCATCGGGCAGGGTAGCTTCCAGGCTGCTGAACACACAGGTGTAATCAACAGGCAACTGATCAAAATCCTGTCCGTCTTTGATGTCGCGGAAGTATACATTCATCATGTCAACATAAGAGTTGGCATCGTTATCAACCAGTCCATCGGCAGCCAGAGCATAAACGGTTCCGTTTTTAATGGTATGCTTAGCAGCCATAGCGCCTTCAGGACCGTCGAGTTCAAAACACTCGTCACCGGCGTTTACAACCACGAAGTTATCCAGGGTACCACCCCATGACATATCAGTATCTACTGCATCGTCACCGGGATTCCAGATAATTGCATTTTTTACATTTACAGTTCCGCCGAACCATTCGATTCCGTCATCCTGGTTACCAATGATTTCAACATTCTCAATCACAGTACCTGAGCCGACACCACCAAGGGTAAGACCATTGATTTCGTTGCCTTCGCCGATGTTGGCGCCGCCGTGACGGATAGAAACATATTTGATTACGCCTGAATTGTCGCTGGCATCAGAACCACCAAACAGACCGTTCTGATCTGAAGGAGGAATACCTTCAATCTGAACTGAGGCAGCACTTGCAGAGATCGGTGCGTTGCCAAGGATAAGCAGACCACCCCACAATCCGTTCAGACTTGGGTCGAGGTTCGGACTGGCTACTTCACCCGGCATAATTTCATCGGCAATGGAAGTAAAGATAATCGGGGATGAAGCAGTACCTTCGGCCATAATTTTACCACCGCGGGCAACGAGCAATGCAGTTGCATTGGCACCGGTTCCGGCCTCACCTTTAACTATAACACCAGGCTCAATGGTCAGGGTAACTCCTGAAACTACAGCGATCCTGCTGGCCAGAATGTATACCTTGCCGGTTTCCCAGGTGGTATTCTCGGTAATGTTACCTGTAATCGTATATTCCATCTGTTCTTCAAGAACACTGATAACAGCTGTACCACTGGCAGTCTGATTCGAATTGTCGGTTACTGTCAGTATTACACTACCGGCACCTACTGTTGTTCCTGCAGTGTAGGTTACTACAACTGAACCTGACTTTGAACCGCTGGTTCCGTTGGTCTTGATTACTGCACTGCCATTGGTGGCAGAAACCGTTGCAGATTTGAAACCTGCATCAGCAGTATAATTGAATGATAATTCTACATCAGTGCTGAATTCAGCAGAAACCGGAGTAGGGGTAGAAACTGTAGGTGCACTAAAAGTTTCTTCGTCATCTTTACAGGCAGTAAAAACTGCAAGTGAAGCAACAAGAGCAAACATCAGAATTTTTTTCATACTTTTTTTTGGTTTGATTTGTGACTGCAAAGTAATCCAATCAAATCCGGATAGAGTTTAAGCTACTTTTAAATGAATGTTAAGTTATTGTTAAACAGAATTAAACCAAAAACCGGATTATTGCCTTCCTGAGCTGAATGGCAATGCCGTCATTGATGGCTGTATCCCGGGAATCTGGTGGGTTACTCCCGGTTTCAGTTTTTCGTTCCCTGACAATCCGGAAGAACAGCATTGGAAAATTCCTGTTTTCGCTTATTTTTGCGGATGAATCAACTTTGCAATCATATACCGAAACTCTATTCTGTTTCAAACCCCTGAAACTGATTCAAGGTTCAACAAACTTCTTCCATGAATACAGCTGAAAAGTCGGCCATTGCCATCAATTCCCTGATGTTGTACCTGCTGGCATATTTTTTCGTTTTTACCGGCCATCAGGCTTTCACCGTACTTGCAGCCTATATATTCAATTATCCGCTGCAGATAAATTACACAGAGATCTATTTTCTTGTATATAAATATGCCTGGACGTTTGATTCCGTGAAGATCATCTACAGCGCCGGACCCATCTTCTGTATTCTTCTGGCGATTTTTATGCTGGTGGTGGCCATCCGCTTCCGTGAATACGACGGGTTGCTCAAGGTGTTCTTTCAATGGGGCTTTGTTCACAGCATCAGCATAACCCTCGGTTCTGCTGTCGCAGGCGCACTCCTGGATGAGGGTTTTGGGCATGTACTGGTATGGATGTATACGCCAGATACAGGGAAGCTGATTGTTACGCTGATCGGATTGTTCGGTCTGGCAGCACTGGGGTTTGCCCTGACACGCCTTTTCGTACTTTCTGCCAATACCTACTTTAACAAACTGGCTTTTGAACAACGCAGAAGTTTTCTCTTCTGGCAGTTGATGCTTCCTTACATTGTGGGCTCAGCGATCATCTTCGGGCTGAGATTTCCGATGGATTATTACGAACTTTTCAGGATGCTGATTCCGGTAATTGTAATCCTGCCTTCATTTATCAGTGGCGGTGGTTCTTCGGTCCTTTATTTTGATGAAGAACCCAAAACCATAAAAATAAGCAGCAGCCTGATCGCTGCTGCCTTTTCATTTATTCTTGCCTACCGGATTATTCTGAATTTTCCGATCAAAATCTGATCACCGGTTGATGACCTGCAAACGGGCGGTCTTCTCCCCTTCCCCTGTAACAATGGTTATGAGGTACAAACCTGTGTGGATACCTCTGGTATTCAGCACAATCTGTTTTGATTCCGGTGCGCCTGAATATACCAGCCTGCCCGACAGATCCCTTACATCAACCCGGTGGATTGTTTCTGCTGACCTGATATTGACCTCTCCCTGTGTTGAAGGATTGGGGTAAAGTTCAAAACCCGGCATTGCCCTGAAAGGAATACCAACTCCGGTATCACAACTGATGACTGCACTCCACCCGCTAAAGTTGTTGGTGGCATCCGAACTGAAAGAAAATGTCAGTGAACCACCCTGCTCAGTACCCAGAATGTCTTCGGGAATTTCATTACCGCAGATACTGGCCAGCAAAGGAGAATTTACGGAGGGTCCATCATAAATATTCAGTACATCTGCTGTACATCCTGATGTGTTTTCTATGTCAAGTCCGGTAAAATGTACCCGAAGTACTTTCTCAGCATCAGCGGAGGTAAAGGTGGTGCTCAGGTTCTCTCCCCCGCCATAGGAACCATCTGGACCTTGGCTGTCGTAGAAACGGGCATAACACAGGGATGGGTTCAGTGTTCCGATAAAATAATCAGGGGTCACCGTGATATAGTCCTCTTTTACCAGCTGGTTGCCACCGATGGCATTCGAAACATAAAGAGAAACTGCATATTCTCCGGGTTGATTGTAGGTAACTACCGGATTTGCTTCGGTTGATGTACTGGTATTGGATCCTTCAAAGGTCCACAGGCGGCTTGAAGGATTTCCACCGGAAACATCGTTAAACTGGATGCTGCCTCCGGCATGGGTAATTGTATCGGAAGAGGTAAAGGCCGGAATAGCAGAACCATCCCACAGTTTCACATTCCGCCATACCGTTGACTTATCCGCTACCACTACATTCTGAATAGTTTTGGGCATATAGCCTTCAGCAAAAAAAGTCAGGTTATAGGTGCCGGCTTTTAAAAGACGGTGATAATTACCGACCGGCAGGCTGCTGAAAACCATGGAACTGTCCATGTCGTGACCACTGATATATACCTGGGCCTTTATTGGCTCGCCGGTAATAGAATCAGAGACGACACCCCTGACTCCGTAAGTTGATTGTTCAATATAATTCAATAATGAACGATGGTTGTAATTCCAGAAATTAATTAACTGTGAGGCTGGTGGAAGTTTGGTTGCAGATATTTCAATGGTTGATTCACGGCATTGCTGAAAGTAGTTCATATAATCCTGCCTGCACCCGGCAGTTGTGTACCAGGCATAGCCATTGGTAATTCCGTTGTCAAGGTCGGTCATATACCCGGGAGGGCTGTTGGCATGGCATGTATCCGCGTATTCACGGCTAACGAGCACCCACCAGTTATTGTCTGCCGCAAGTCTGCTCCATGTATCCCACGGATAGTTAACCACTTCGGCGCCTCCATGAAAATTGGCCGACATCACAAAATTACGGTTCTCGGCAAGATTCATAAAAGCCACTGTCTCCGGCTGCCAGGCTTCTCCATCAGGATGGGGGCCATCTTCCGGGTCAGCATAGTTTCTGTTCAGGTCAACAAAATTGGCATTGTAACGGGTAGCCCCGTAAACAGAATTGTTGCCTCCTGCATAAGTTCCATCAGGATTTGCATTTGGATTGATCCAGATATCAATGTTATTCACCATTTCTGTTACCCGGGGATCAATCCCATAATTTGTCAGCAAATAATCAATCAGGTGAAGCATTAAAACATATCCGGTGGTTTCGTCACCATGCATGGTGGAAGTATAAAGAAACTCCGGTTCATTTTCCTCAACATTCACATTATCAGATATTCTGATAGCCAGTAATTTACGTCCGCTGGGTAATACAGCAATTGTTTGCAGGGAGCAGATATCGGGGTAATTGGCTGCAAAATCCTGCATGATCTGTTCGTAGGCCGGATAGGTCGGGTAGTAGTTCCATTCAAGAATGTCCCGAGTTGAAGATGACATCAGGGGTTCAATCAATGTGCCGGGATGCTGCAACCTGAGGAAACTGCGGTTTCCGCTCTCCTTCAGACGGTTAAATTCCTTCTTGCTGGCATAGGCAAACAGGGTGTCGCCCTTGATTTTGTCGATACTGATGATGTATGTTAAGCGGGATGCCTCGGAGGCTGAACCGGGTAGTGCAAAGTAGATTTCATTTGCATTACCGAATTCCTTTTCTGTATCAACCGAATGCAACGAAGTCTGTGCGTTTGCATATACGAGAATAAACGGAAGCAGGAGTGTAAGTATAGTCTTCATAGTTCACTGTTTTATTCAGGATTCAATTCCTTTTTCTTTAAGTTCAGTAATCAGTGTGGTTAACAGGGATTGGGTAGCCTTGTTTACTTTCACCACCGGTAAACGAAGGTTGTTGGGGACAATTTTCATCACATCGAGTGCTGCCTTGATTCCACCGGGGCTTCCGTCAGCGAAAAGCGCATTGATAAACGGAAGCAGGAGGTAATGCAGCTTGCGTGCCTCTGCCATTTTGCCATCCAGTGCAGCCTTTACCATAGCAGAAAATGTTGACGGGTAAGCATTGGCTACCACGGAGATCACCCCGTCAGCGCCGGCTGCAATCAAGGGAAGCGTAATTCCGTCATCGCCCGAAATTACCAGAAACCCGGCAGGCTTGTTGTTTACAATGTCCATAATCTGTCCGAAGTTCCCGGATGCTTCCTTCACAGCAACAATATTCTCAAACTCACGTGCCAGATCAAGGGTAGTTTCTGCTGTCATGTTCACTCCGGTTCTCCCCGGCACATTGTAAAGGATCACGGGCAGCGGGCTTGCACTGGCTATATGCTTATAGTGCAGATACAATCCCCTCTGGGTTGGTTTGTTGTAGTAGGGTGTTACAGACAGGATGGCATCAAACCCATCAAAATCGCCATGACTGAGGGTTGAAACCACCTCCTGGGTATTGTAGCCGCCCATCCCCAATACAAGGGGAACCCTCTGACTAACAACATCCTTCACAAATCCGACAAGCGCAAACTTTTCATCTTTCGATAGGGTTGCTGCTTCTCCGGTGGTTCCAAGCACCACCAGGTAGTCTACCCCTCCTTCAAGGGTGTGCTCAATCAGTTTCTCAAGAGAACCAAAGTCAATGGTCCCCTGCTTGTGAAACGGGGTTACCAATGCCACCCCGGTGCCTTTAAAGTTTGTTGCCATATATGTTTATGGATTAATAACCGTTTTCAAAAAAAATAATCAACTGATTTTAAAGGCGCTGGTATAATGAACCATTTGCCTGATGAGTTCATCACCCTCCATCTGATCACCTGAATCGATCATCAGATCGTACGGCAACCCGGATTCTCCCGATGACTGACCAAGTTTAAACTTCGCTTTCGATAATGATGCAATGTAATGCAGAGGGAAGTCATCCCTGGTACTCAGATCGATCAGCATATCAAATTCGTAATGCATGAACTTTCTCACAAAATCTGCCTTAGGCCTCATGAAGAAATCAAGGTTTTTGGGCAGAATCAGATCATAGGCAAGTTTCTGGGCATAATACGGTGGAAGTTTGTTAAACTGGTAATAACCAATAATCTGTACCTTTTTCCCCACCTGATTCAGTTCTGTGGCAAACCGGCTGACCCTGTCATAGTCTGCTTCTGACTCCATACTGAACAGAATGCCTATTTCCCTGGCATCCACCAGATTGGCAGCCTTCAGTTCACGCTTAAACTTGGATAGTTCCTTCCTGAGAAAATACCAGCCGAGCGTTACACGTATTTTCGTGATAAAATTCAACGTGTGTTTCAGTTTGAAAAATGAGTGAAATCAACTCCCCAGCCGGGATCATCCCTGACAAGTTCCGGCCGTGCAACGAAGGCATAAAAATATAAAACAAAAGAACCACTTCCGTTGAAGTATTCATTATTTTGAGATTATTTGATGTTTTTTGAACAAGGAACTGCTGCTCCCTGATATACGGGACAATAACAACCTGCCTCAATTGGAATACTGCTTAACCTTCAGTTTTTTATAACCCGCTTCAATTCAAGCAGGTTCATCGGATTGGAGCCCAGGTGGCGGACATTTTTCCGGGTAAACCGCAAAACCTGGTCATAGAAC
>CALMDN010000376.1 GCA_937864935.1 uncultured Bacteroidales bacterium | reverse complement strand
ACAGCCCGTAAAGGTGAAACTATCCTGGAGGCACTGGAACGCAGCGGAATCAAGGTTCCTACCCTGTGTCATATGCCGGGCCTCTACCCTACCGGATCGTGCAGAATGTGCGTGGTGGAGGTTGAAGGAAAGAGCAACCTGATCACAGCCTGTTCCTATCCGGTGGAAGAATGGATGAAAATCAGAACCCATTCGCCCAGGGTGGTGAATGCCCGCAAAACCAATGTTGAACTGCTGCTGAGCAATCATCCCGACGACTGCCTCTATTGCGAGCGGAACGGCAACTGTGAGCTTCAGAAGTTTGCCGAAGACCTCAATGTACGGGAACGTCGTTTCCCAGGCAAGAAGAACAAGTACAAATCAGACCCCTCGGGATCAAGCATCGTGAGGGATCCGGCAAAATGCATACTGTGCGGACGCTGTGTAAGGACCTGCGATGAAGTCATCGGTGCGGTCACCCTGGGGTTCATCGGAAGGGGCAACAAAACCATCATCGGCCCTCCGTTCAACAAGCAGATCAACCTGTCGAGTTGTATTACCTGCGGACAGTGCATCGTAGCTTGTCCAACAGGGGCCTTGCATGAAAAGAAACATGCCTCCGACCTGCAAAATGCCTTGCACAACCCTGATATCCATGTAGTAATGAATTATTCACCAACGGTTTCGGTGACCATTGGTGAAAATTTCGGAATGAAGCCGGGACGTGACATTCACGGAATTCTGAATACCACCCTCCGCAAAACCGGTTTCGACAGGGTGTTCGATACCTCATTCGGTGCGGATCTCTACATCACAGAACTGGCTGCGGAAATGGAACAAAGGCTGAATCAAGGAGATGCCTTGCCCATGTTCAGCAGCGATTGCCCGGCCTGGGTGAAATACGCTGAGCAGTGGCACCCTGACATGCTTCCACAGCTGTCATCGTGCAAATCACCGCAGCAGATGCTCGGTGCCATCATCAGCAGCTATTATACAAAGCTCTACCACATCAACCCCGACAACCTCTACACGGTTTCAGCGATGCCCTGCACAGCCAAGAAATTCGAAGCCCAGCGTGAGCAGATGACCCACAAGGGGATTTCTGATGTTGATGCTGTACTGACCACGAGGGAACTGGCTGAATTTATCCGGCTCAACGGCATCGACACCGAACAGATTGAACCGGAACTCGCCGATAAACCATTTCATGTCCGGAGCTCTTCAGGAAAGTTGCTGAGTGTATCAGGCGGAGTAACCGAAGCCCTTATCAGGACACTGCATTACCGCATCACCGGCAAAGACTTCAGCCAGCCGAAAATCGCCGAACTCCGCAACAACAAAGACACCAGAGAGGTTAAGATTAAAGTGGGTGACCACAAACTCGGCTTTGCAGTGGTAAGCAACGTAAAACAGGCCTCCAGGCTGATCGCTGAAATAAAAGCAGGCCGGAACGATCTCCATTTTATCGAGGTAATGGCTTGCCCCGGCGGCTGTGTCAGCGGAGGCGGACAACCCATCGGCAGTGAGCCGGGCGCGCTGAAATCAAGGGTTAAAACCGTTTACGAAACCGACGACAAGGATCCAATCCGGTTCACCTACAAAAACCCGGCCCTGATCGGCCTGTACCGCGATTTTCTCGGCGAACCCCTGGGCAGCCTGTCGATGGAACTTTTGCACACAACCTATAAAAAAAGGGAAGTACCACTTTAACCGAAAATGCCGACACCATGAACAGGGAGAATCCGACCCGGAAAAAGCATCTGGTCAGCACCATTAAGGAGCGCTGTCGGGTATGCTATACCTGTGTGCGCGAATGCCCGGCAAAGGCCATCAAAATCAGCAACGGGCAGGCCGATATCATTCCTGAACGGTGCATTGGCTGCGGGAACTGCGTTAAAGTCTGCAGTCAGAATGCAAAAGTCTTCCACAAAGAAATCGACGAGGTCAGGCTGATGATCAGTGGAAAGCAACCCTGTGCAGCCATCATCGCCCCCAGTTTTCCGGCTGAGTTTTCCGAAATTAAAAATCACCGTTTACTGGTATCCCTCATCCGCAATCTGGGATTTACCTATGTGGCGGAAGTGGCTTTCGGAGCAGACCTTGTTGCTGAAGAGTACAAAAAACTGATGCAGGCAGGAAATTACCCTCCGGTAATATCATCCGATTGCCCGGCCATTGTGAGTTATATTGAGCATTACCACCCCGATCTCGTGGATTCCCTGGCACACGTGGTATCGCCCATGGTTGCCATGAGCAAAGCAATGCGCAAACGATACGGCGATGACCTGAAAATCGTCTTTATCGGCCCCTGTATTGCCAAAAAAGACGAATCCGAACTGATTGATGCAGCGCTTACTTTCAGGGAACTGCGTGAGATGCTGACCCAGGCAGGTATCAGACCCGCCGATGTTACCCCTACGGAATTTGATCCGCCTTTGGGTGGGAAAGGGGCCATTTTCCCTGTCAGCCGCGGATTGCTGAATACTGTCGGTGTAAAAGAAGACATTTTTGAAAGAAATGTTATTGTAGCCGAGGGACGGATTAATTTTCAGGAAGCCATCAAGGAGTTTGAAAGCGGACAGATCGCCCAGGAGCACCTGGAACTGTTGTGCTGCGAGGGTTGCATTATGGGACCAGGCATGTCGCCCTATCCGTTTTTCTCTGCCAGCAGCAGACGCTATCGCAAGCAGGCCAGCGTGAGCGATTATGTAATCAACAAGCTTGAGAATCTTGACATCAGGCAATGGGAAAAAGATATTGAAGAGTTCGGCAGCCTCGATCTCTTCCGCGAATTTAAAAAGAAGGACATCCGGGTAGCGAAGCCTGCAGAGGAGGAAATTAACGAAGTTCTACATAAAATGGGCAAGTTTG
>CALMDN010000375.1 GCA_937864935.1 uncultured Bacteroidales bacterium | reverse complement strand
TTACCGTTGACTATGAAGGTATCAGATACCTCAGTAAGGTTAAAGCGAAGCTGGACTCAAAAATCGGTGCTGACCTGAATGCCTGGAAATTCACTTTCCCGGATGCGAAACTCAGCATCAACGACCTTGAATTGCTGGCATCGGGTTTTTTTGCCATGCCCGATGCCGGTTACGAAATGGACATCCGTTTCGAGGTTCTCAAAAACGACTTCAAGAGCTTCCTTTCCTTGATTCCGGCAATTTACAGCAAGGATTTCGCTTCCGTAAAGGCCACCGGATCGTTGTCGCTGAGTGGCTTTGTCAAAGGTTTGTACAGTGATACCGGTATGCCTGGCTTCGGAGCTGACATCTCGGTAAACAATGCCGGTTTCAGTTACCCTGATTTGCCTGAAGCCGTGAAAAATATCTCTATGGAAGCGAGCATCTCAAACCCCGATGGAAACCCTGATGCAACCATCATTGATGTGAAGAAACTGCACCTTGAAATGGCAGGCAATCCGGTGGATATCCGCTTATACACCAGCACTCCGGTGAGTGATCCTTATATTGATGCGAGCATTCAGGGACGCCTTAATCTGGCTGATGTCGGGAAGTTCTATCCGCTCAGCAATGGGGATGAATTGTCAGGCCTGCTCGAGGCTGATCTGTCAGCCAAAGGGAAACTGTCGGCCATAGAGCGTAAGCAGTACGAACAGTTCGCGGCCGCAGGAAACCTGAAAATTGAGGGCGTGAATTACAAAACCACAGCTGTGGCTGAGAAGATCACCGTAAATGAAGCCAGCTTGAAGTTATCGCCAGCCATTGCGGAAATGCCGGTACTCAGAATGCAGATAGGAAAAAACGACCTCAGTGCTGCAGGGAAGCTGGAGAACATGCTGGGCTGGTTCTTTGGTAAAGGAGACCTGGAAGGCAGTCTGAGTCTCACATCTTCCTATTTCAATGTCAATGACTTTATGGCCGGCAGTACTGCAGAAGAGGAGAGTGCCGACAGCACCCTCATGGAAGTTGTTGAGATTCCGGCCGGAATAGATTTTACCATGAATGCTTCCTTTGGTCAGGTGCTTTATGACAATATGGACATGAAAAATGTGGCCGGAGTGGTGAAGATAAAAGATCAGCAGCTTTTTCTTGACAACCTGAAGATGAATACCCTGGAAGGTACGGTTGCAGTGAACGGTTCTTATGCAACCAAAGAGCCTGGTAAGCCACAGGTGGATTTTGTATTGGATATCAGGGATGTTGATGTGCAGAAGGCCTTCAAAACCTTCAATACCATGGAAAAACTGGCTCCGGTAGCTGCTGTGGCTTCGGGAAAGATCAGCACGCAGCTGAAACTGGCCACCAGCCTCGACGGATCGATGATGCCGGTTTTTTCAACAATAAACGGAGGAGGTAAACTGATGTCGCCTGCCCTTACATTCACCAATGTAAATACCTTTTCGAGGATTGGCGATGCCCTGAAGATCGACAAATTGAAAAGCTGGGCAATCGAAAAGATCAACCTCTCTTTCGAAATGGTTGACGGCAAAGTGTTTGTAAAACCTTTTGAGACCGCCATAGGCAAGACGAAGGCAAACATCTCCGGGTGGAACTCATTTGATGAAACAATGGAATACGTGATGCAGTTGTCGGTTCCAAGAACTGAATTTGGCGGAGCTGCCAACAGGGTGCTCACCAACCTGGTGAATGAAGCCAACAGCAAGGGCGCTGATTTCACTTTGGGTGACTATGTGCCGGTAGAGGTGTTGATAAGTGGAACCATCGGCAATCCTAAGATCTCAACAAGCCTTAAGCACGCAGCCTCAGGTGCCGTTGAAGAGATGAAAAAGCAGATTACCGAAACCATACAGCAGAAAAAGGAAGAAGCCGTTACCAAAGTAAAGGAAGAAGCCGCAAAGTTTGTGGAAGAGGCGAATATCAGATCCCAGAAGTTGCTGGCCGATGCTCAGAAGCAAGCCGACAACATCATGAAAACCGCCAGGGAGTCGGCCGACGGCATCCGGACAGAGGCTGGCAAACGGGCTGAACAACTGATTGCTGAAGGAAAGAAAAAGGGACCGATTGCAGAACTTGCCGCAAAGAAAGCAGCAGAAAAGGTTAAAAAGGAGGCTGATGATAAAGCCGATAAGCTGGTAAGTGAGGCTCAGAAACAATCTGACAATGTGATGCAGACTGCCCGCAACGAATCAGATAAACTGATGCAGGAAGCAAGACTCAAATCGCAGGGTAACTGATACCCCTGTTCGTTTATTACCAATGAAAAGTTCAGCCCGTACCTGTCCTTATAGGATAAGTGCGGGCTGTGCTGATTTTGTTTGACCTCAGATACGCTCCGTTTCGACAATTTTTGCCAGCAGGTCACTGTAAGGCATAATCAGGTATTTGTTGCCTTCGAATTCAATTTCAGTGCCTGAAAACTTTCTGAAAAGCACAGTATCACCGGCTGAGATCTCACTGTTTTCGATGTTGCCGGTTGCAATTACTTTGGCCATTTGCGGTTTTTCTTTGGCTGTATCAGGGATAATGATACCGCCGGATGTACGCTGCTCACCGCCGGGTTGGTTCCAGTCGAGCAATACATTCTGATTTAGTGGTTGTAATTCTTTCATTTTGATGAGTTTAACCATTTATATTTAACAATCTGTTAATTCTTGCCTTGTCAAAACCAACTACCATTTCACCATTGATCTCGGTTTGCGGCACGCCGGTCTGACCGGTTCTGTTTACGAGCTCCCTGGCTATCTCCGGGTTGGCAGAAACATCCACATCGGTAAAATACACCTTGTGCTGTCTCAGGTAGTTCTTCAAAGTGGTGCACCACGAACAGGTGGGTGTGGAATACACGGTAACCGACGGGCCTGTGGCAGTAGTGGAAGATGCCTGATACAACTGGTTTTCAATCAGATTTTTATAGTAGGCAGCCGTCTGGCAGCCTTTCACGATGTTCTTCAGAACTGATTTTTCAAAAATCAACAAAGAGGGCACTGTGTCAACACCAAATGCCGGGTGTATATCCCTTACTTCAACCACATCTGCTTTCAGAATAACAGCATCACTGAGGGTTGCCGCTGCTTCTTCAAGATAGGAGCCGGCGCATCCCGATGTTGCCGAATTGCTCTTGTACAGAAGCAGGAATGTACGGTCACTGCTTCCGGTTATCTGATTCAGTTCATTGAGCGAATGAATAATCCTTGGTTTCATAATTCAGTTTTTTGCAGCTCTTCCCAAATTATGTGCCATGAATCATTATATGTCAGACTTGTCTGGCTATTTTAGTGATAATTAAGCGATTTAAAATGTCAGTGGATTTTTGCTCAATTACCTACTGACGGTTTGTCAGTCTGCCATTGCCGGAAATGCAGTGCGGCATTGCTTCATTCTGCTGTCAGTCCGCTTCAGGAACGGCTTTCTGTTGCTTATTCAGCAACTCCCTTGAGTCGTTGGCGAATATCCGTAGTTGATCCAGTGCCTGTTTATCAATGCTTGTGTCATTCTCAAACTGTTTTACAGGGAGGATGTAATACTGTTTCTTCCCGTTTTCGATCGGTGTATGAACCCAGGTCAGGTGAACCTCCGGAAGATGAACGCGTTTCCTGTTCCAGGTTTTTGAGAGATTGAAGCCTATCATGGCACCACCATCCTTGAATCGGTCCCGCTGGTTCGAAACAAAATTCCCCAGCGAATAAACCAGCAGGTGACCCGAGGCCCGGAGGCTGTCGGGCTGGTAGTATTCCATGGGCTGAAGAACATGCGGGTGAGATCCGATCACTGCATCCGCACCGTTTTCCCTGCAGAGCAGTGCCAGTTTCCTTTGGGACTCCGATGCAAAAGACTGGTATTCGTTACCCCAGTGAAAAAACACGATTCTGAAATCAATTTCTTTGTTGTTCAGCGAATTCAGATCAGCAATAATTCTCAGGCTGTCGATGAGGCTTACAACCACTGGGCTGTGAAATGGCAGCCCGTTGGTTCCGTAAGTGTAATTGAGCAGGGCGATGGTAATTCCGTTCTTCCTGAGAATCAGCGGATGATGGGAAGCCATATCCGCACTGTCGGTGTAAGTGCCTGTTCGCATTAAATCAAGACTGTCGAGAACTTTAATCGTACGGCGTATTCCCGGATTTCCCCGGTCGCACGAATGGTTATTGGCGGTGGATATTATATCGAAACCTGCTTCCCGGGCAGCAACGGCAATGGCATCGGGAGCACTGAACTGGGGGTAACCTGTATAGGGTTCCCCGCCAAGGGTGGTTTCAAGATTGGCAATAGCGAAATCGTATTGCGAAACAATCGCTCTGACATACCGGAAACATGGGGTGTAATCATAAACAGAGTCTTCTGCATTCCAGGCAGCTGCAATCTGCGGGCCATGCTGCATGATGTCGCCGGCAAAAAGCAGGGTTACCGAAGTAGAATCCGGAGCATTCACGGGGGTAACAGGGGCCGAACGATCTGCAATGCTTGTTATCAGAACGCTGGAAGCAAGCAGAATGTACCTGATATAATCGAAAACCATGTTCATAGGTTAGTAACCATATTTTAAACCAATCTGACCCCAGAAATGTTGTTTTCCGGCCTTGAATTCCGGACTCAGATAAAACTGCGAAATACTTAACCCAAATCTTCCGTATCCCGCAAAAAGCCCGAGATGCAAAGCAGCAACCAGCCTTTCGATTTCTTCGGGTTTCAGTGCATAGATATTCTCTTTTGAGAAAAGACCGCCCTGCAGCGTGGCATCATATCCGATCAAACGCATTTCAATGCCTCCTTCTATGCCGAACTGCCAAAACTGCTCTCCAGACTGTGTTTCCATTGTGTTTCCGGGCAGGGGCGTGAGCCCCGGTGCAATTTTACCCGCTATCGCTGATAAACCTGCTGCACCCCGGGTGTGTAAGGTTCCTGCCACGGCTTCACTTGTGGCGTAAACCTCAGCATGCCTTGTGCTGACGATCTGTTTGTGAAGTCCAAGATGATAGTTCAGCACCACATCGTTTTTTATCTGTGTGTCCCAGCCCAGGGGTTCATCGTTGCTGGGAATGCCTGCATGAACCGATTTCTGAAGATACCGTCCCAGTGCCGCATCTCCGATCACCCCGGCTTCCAGAGCCGCAATCACCCTTGTGCCCGACAAGGCATCTTCCGAAACTTGACTATAGCGCAAAAAGAGGGTAGATGCATAAGGTCTGTCATCAGAAAGGGTTGGAGGAAGTTTGGTTGTCAGGGGGGTGAACATCCCGTGGTGAAGGCTGATGGATGATCTTACAACGCTGTTGCGGCGTATGCCGATCATCAGCCTGTTTATCCTCCATGAAGTGAGGGCCGGCGATGAATATCCCAGCACTATTCCGTTGGTGTAGTACCTGTCAGTATTGGAGAATAAATCATTGTCAAACTCCAGCCAGGCCTGTTTCGCAGCACTGATGTAACTGCTGATGATGTTTATGCCGGCAGTCTCATCTCTGTAAGGTGGAGCAGGTGCACCGGGGTAGATCAGCAGTCGGATAGTGTTTCCCGGAGGACGGCTTTCAATACCAGGAATCGCAGCCCTGACTGATGAATCATTGTCTGGGATATAACTTCCGGATGGCTGCTGAATGGCTGATTTTACCGGCCGTGTCCTTTTGCCACCGTTAGGTTCAGCAATTGCAGTCCAATGGGGTATCTCAGCAGGACTGATGATTTCAGGTGTGTGTTCACCGTCGAAAGTTACCATGAACCATGGTTCCTTGTAGGCTGAAAGCTTCAATTC
>CALMDN010000374.1 GCA_937864935.1 uncultured Bacteroidales bacterium | reverse complement strand
GGTGCCATTATCGGAGACCTTTACGCATCAGGCTATTCGCCCGATGAACTGGAAGCCTTGCTTGCCTCTGACGACTTTCTGTTCTGGGTCTCCGGGAAGATTGATGAGAAATATACATACTTCTTCAAACGACCCAGACCTGATGCCACCTGGGCCGATTTTCGCTTCAGAATTGACTCCCTGTTCTCCCCGAGTTTGCCTACCAACATTGTTTCACCGATGCTGATGGATTTTCAGTTCATGAAAATCTTTGCCGGAGCCAGTGCTGCTGCAGATTACAATTTCGACAACCTGATGGTGCCTTTCAGATGTCTTGCCTCTGACATTGCCCGTACCGAGTCTGTTGTACTTAAGCGGGGCGACCTCGGGAGCTCGATCAGGGCCTCGATGACATTCCCGTTTTATTTCAAACCCATTACCATTGACGGCAGACTGCTGTTTGATGGCGGGATGTACAACAACTTTCCTTCTGATGTGATGTTTCAGGAGTTCTTCCCCGACATTATCATCGGGAGTCAGGCATCGGCCAATTATGCAGAACCCGATCCTGACAACGTCATCAGTCAGTTGCAGAATATGCTTATGCTGAAGAGCGACTTTTCTGTAATGTGCGACAACGGGGTGCTTATAAAACCCAACCTCAAAAAGGTCAATGTGATAGATTTCAGCAATACGAAAGAGTTTATCGATAGCGGATACGTGGCTGCCCGAAAAATGATTCCTGAGATACGCTCATTCATCGTGGAGTCGAGAACATCGGCTGAGGTCTCTGCAAAGAGGGAAGCATTTAAAAAGAAGTGTCCGCCTCTTAACATCGGCAACTTTCATGTAACAGGCCTGAAAAGTGGTCAGTTTGAAAATGTTAACCGGGTTCTGAGGAAGAATGCGTTTAAGTCTGCTCAATCGGTCAGATCGCAACAGAAAGCAAATCTGAGTCTCAGCATGATCGAACCGGAATACTTTAAACTTTTATCGGAAGGGAAAATTGAACAGATATACCCGAAGCTTATATTCAATAAGGAGTCGGGTTATTACGACCTGATGCTGGATATCAAGAGCCAGAATCAACTTCGGGCTGCGGTAGGAGGTGCTGTAACCTCGAGCGCTGTCAATGAACTGTTTCTGAGGTTCCAATACGATAACTGGAACCGGAATTCGACGAGGGTTCAGGCGAATGCCTATTTTGGAAGATTTTACAATTCAGGAATGATTGAAGGCCGTATTGACTTTCCGACGATTCTGCCATTTTTCCTGAGGGGGCAGTATATCTTCAACAAATTTAACTTCTTCAAAACAAACACATACTTCTTCGAAGATGAGGATCCTTACTTTCTGATTGAACGTGACAATTTTCTTACCTTTTCTGCCGGATTTCCGCTTACCAACGATGGCATCCTGTCATTTGAACTGCAATCCGGGGCTAACCGCGATGATTATTACCAGACCAACAGTTTCGCACGATCCGACACCCTCGACAGAACCACCTTTCAATTCTATTCTCCGGGCCTGCTGCTTGAATTTAACAACCTGAACCGGAAAGAATACCCCAGCAGCGGAACACGGCTTGCGTTTGAGAGCTACCTGGTTTTTGGAGAAGAAGAGTACCGTCCGGGCAGCACCGCGCTTATCCATCAGCAGATTTCAAAGCGACATTCATGGTTTCAGGCAGCCTTGACCTATGAAAATTACTTCAAGAAGATTTCATTTCTGAAATTGGGTTTTTATTCTCAGGTTCATTATTCAACACAGAATTACTTCAGTAACTACTCTTCCAGCATTTTATCGGCTGCAGCTTTTCAGCCTGTGCCGGAAAGCCGCACACGCTTCCTGCCGCAATTCAGGGCAAACAAATTTCTGGCTGTGGGTTCAAAGAATGTGTTCATGCTGAAGAAGAACATCGATTTCAGACTTGAAGGATACCTGTTTATGCCGGTAAACGGCATTGAGCAAACCCCGCTGACAAAAATAGCCGTGCGGGCACCTGAAGTAAAACTCTGGCCTATGGGAACAGCAGCCCTGGTTTATTTCAGCCCCATCGGACCTGTGAGCCTCAGCCTGAATTACTTCCAGGGCGAAATGGAACCCTTCTCGTTTTTCCTTAAATTCGGTTACCTTATATTCAACAAACGCCCGTTCTAGTCCGAGGTTCGGGTCTTAAATATTGCCCTTTGTCTGCCAGAATCTTGTGCCATTACAAAAAATAATTATTATCTTTGCGACCCTGAACTCATTGAGAACCTAATTAACTGAAAAATAAACAGTTTTAATCCTGCCTTCCCTGATACCGGCCAGACGGCTTTTCCCTAAATCCAGTTTTATTTGCTGATCATCTGCGGAATAACCCAAATCCGGACTTTGAAGGATGCTTGCTCAACCTAGTATTAATCATTCATTTGAATCCCTGATGGAAACGAAAGATCAATCCAATCAAAATCCTGAGAATGTAGATCAGAATCAGGAGGCGAATCCTCTTCACGTTGAAGAAACGGTTGAAATTACCACCAACGAAACAGAAACTGCTGAAGCAGAAGTCCTGTCGCCCGAAGCTGAAGTTGTTGCAGCCGAAGAAATTGTTACACCTGAACCTGTCAGCCTGGTTGAAGAACCTGAAACAACAGCCGAAACCGAGGTTGATGTTAATGAATCGGAAGCAGTGACTGAAAGCGAAGAACCGGCAGCCGAAGCTCAGGCAGAAATGGCTGCAGAACCAACGGAGCCTTCAGAAACATCCGTAGTCGCAGAATCAGAAGCAGTGGCCGGGAATGCAGAACCAATCGCGGCAGAACCTGAAATTGTAACAGATGAAACTGAATCCGTTGCAGATGTAGCTGAGGTAAAACCGGAAGAAGCAGCAATTGAATCAGTTGCAGAAGAAGTTCCTGAACCGGCGGTTGCTGAAGTCGTACCTGCAATTGAATCTGTCGTTGAGGAGGCTATCCTGCTGGCAGAAGAAACAGTTGAAGACGACGAAGCGGATGAAATAGAGGTTCATGAGTCTGAATCTGAAACCAGTGGACTGTATGACAACCTTGGGCGTGAACAACTGGTGGAGAAACTGGAAGAACTGGTTCAGGACCCGAACGTTAATACAATCAAGTCGGCTGTAGGTCAAATCAGACTTGCATTTCTGAAACTGAACAAAGAATACAAACAGGAACTCTATCAGAAGCTTGCTGAAACCAATGTAGAGGTCGAAGCTGAGGCAGATCAGGAAACTGAAACACCTCAGATTCAGGAAGATGCCATTGAAGAGCGTTTCAAATCAGCTTTCAATATATACAAGCAGAATAAAGGGAAATACAACGAAGAGCAGGAAAAGCAGAAAATCAGGAACCTGGAAGCCAAAAACCAGATCCTTGATGAGCTGAAAGTACTGATAAATTCGGAAGAGACCCTTAAAAAGACATACGACGAGTTTAAAATACTGCAGGAGCGGTGGAAAACCATCGGGATGGTTCCCAAGGGCGACATCAACACCCTCTGGCAGAACTACCATTTCCTGGTTGAGAAATTTTTCGATAAGGTTAAAATCAACAAAGAGCTGAAGGACCTCGATCTGAAGAAGAACCTTGAGGCCAAGATTCACCTTTGCGAAAAAGCCGAAGAGCTGTTGCTTGAGCCTTCCATCATCAAATCGTTCAAGAGCCTTCAGCAGTACCATGAGGAATGGAAAGAGATCGGACCGGTTCCGCAGGACAAAAAAGATGAATTGTGGGATAGGTTCAGGAGTGCAACCGAACAGATAAACGACCGCAGGCGCGAGTATTACAACGAAATGCAGGAAAGCCTTGAGCAGAACCTGACCGCCAAGGTTATTCTTTGCGAAAAGGCCGAGCAGTTGCTGGCAGCCGAAAGCGATTCCATCAAGGCATGGCAGGATGTTACCGCCCAGTTTACTGAGTTGCTCAAAATCTGGAAAACCATCGGACCCGCTCCCAAAAAACAAAACAACGAGATCTGGGCCAGGTTTAAAACTTCGCTTGATGGTTTCTTCAACGCCAAAAAGGAGTTTTTCAATAAGCTGAAGGAACAGCAGATGAACAACTTCAACCTGAAACTGGATCTTTGTGTTCAGGCAGAAGCACTGCGCAACAGCACCGATTGGAAGAATACCAGCCGTGAACTGATCAATCTGCAGAACGAATGGAAAAAGATCGGTCCGGTGCCCCGTAAACAAAGCGACCGTATCTGGAAGCGTTTCAGGGCTGCCTGCGATGAATTTTTCTCCACCAAGGCTGAGTATTTCAAGAACGTTTCGGGCCAGGAAGAGGAAAACCTTAAACTCAAGCTCGATCTGATTGAACAGGTGAAGGAGTTTGCCATTGGCGACGATCGCAATGTAGCCGTTGATACACTTAAGGATTTTCAGAGACAATGGATGGAAATCGGACATGTCCCCATCAAGGAGAAAGACCGTTTGCAGACCGAATTCAGGAGCCTGATCAACAAGCATTTTGAGAAGCTGAAAATGGAATCTGTTTCCATGGGTGCCATGAATTACAGAAGCCGTGTTGAAAGAATGGCCAAGGATTCTCCGGATGCCGGCAGGGTGATCAGCAAGGAGCGCAGTTTTGTACAGGGTAAAATCCAGCAGTTGCAGGATGAGATTAAAACCTGGGAAAACAACATCGGTTTCTTTGCCAAATCTAAAACAGCCAATCTGCTGAAACAGGAGTTTGAAAAGAAGATTGAGAAAGCAAAGGAAGAGCTTCAGATGCTCGAAGCCAAACTGAAGATGCTTCGCGAGACCAATCAGTAAATATCAGAACCGCTTCAATCCAGAGGCGGTTTTTTTTTGTTGCACACTTTCTTTTGTATCTTAGCTTCATGGCTGGTAATATTTTCGGACACATACTTCGCCTGGTTTCATTCGGCGAGTCGCACGGCCCCATGATCGGGGGTGTGCTGGATGGTTTCCCCTCTAACTTCACGGTTGATTTTTCCGGTATTGCCCTCGCAATGGAACGCCGTAAGCCCGGTGTGGGAAAGTTTCAGACAACGCGCTCAGAAACTGATGAAGTTCAGTTTGTTTCGGGAATCCATGAAGGAAAAACCACCGGCGCTCCCATTGCTTTTCTGATTGCCAACCACGACCAGCGCCCGGCCGATTACACCGGGTTAAGCAATTTCTTCCGCCCGTCTCATGCTGCTTTTGCCTGGGATAAAAAATACGGACATCAGGACATGCGCGGTGGTGGCCGTTCCTCAGCACGTGAAACAGCCGTCAGGGTTGCTGCAGGGGCTCTTGTAGCACAACTGCTTGAAAAATATGGAATTACCATATCTGCCTGTGTCAGTCAGATCGGAAGTGTTAAGGCTGCGGTACCCGATAATGCATTCGTACCGGAGCTGATTTACAGCACAGAACTGCGCTGCCCCGACACTGAAGCTGCTGCCTTGATGGATATCCTGCTCGCAGAACTGAAATCGGCTGGTGATACAACCGGCGGGGTGGTGTCGTGCCGGATTACCGGGGTGCCTGCCGGAATCGGAGAGCCGGTGTTTGACCGCCTGCAGGCCGACCTCGCCAAAGCCATGATGGGCATCAATGCGGCCAAAGGTTTTGATTACGGAGATGGCTTTGCCGCTGCCGAAAGCCTTGGCTCAGCGCACAACGATCCATTCACTTTTGCAGATAATGTTATCAGACCTGCCAGCAATCATGCCGGTGGAATTCTGGGGGGCATCTCAACCGGCGAACCAATCCATTTCAGGGTGGCATTTAAACCGGTATCTTCACTGGGAATGTCGCAGCGTACCGTTGACATTCACGGAACACCAAAGGATCTGACCATTAAAGGTCGTCACGACGTTTGTATTGTACCCCGCGCCGTTCCTGTTGTTGAGGCTATGGCTGCCCTTGTGGTCGCCGATCATATGATCATGTCGGGCATTATCCGGCACAACAATTCCTGAGTTCAGCAGTTAATATCCATGAATAAAACCTGTGATTCAACAGGGCAGGAGCGTTATACAAAAGCATTCATCAATTATGAAAAAAGTACTCAGAATTTCAGCCATCAGCCTTGGTCTGATCATCCTGGCAATCGTGGTTCTTCCGTTTGTATTTCAGGGGAAAATCAAAGATGCGGTGATCCGGGAAGCCAATAAGAGCCTGAATGCCACACTTGGTTTTAATTCAGTTAAACTCTCACTTATCCGGAGCTTCCCTGATTTCTCCTTGCGCCTCAAGGGATTGACAATCGCCGGAATCAATGAATTCGAAGGGGATACCCTGGCTGCCATCCCTGATCTGCGGTTAACCATCGACCTGATGAGTGTCTTCAGGGGTGATTCCTATAAGATAAAAACCGTGGAAATGGACCATCCGGTCTTCAGGGTCAGCGTTCTTGCCGATGGCATGGCCAGTTACGATATCATGAAACCGTCAGCCGATACAGCGGCCGGACCCGATGAGGGTGAATCCTCATTCAGGGCATCCATCCGCAGGTTCAGCATCAATGACGGAACCCTGGTCTATGACGATGCAAGTCTAGGATTCCGGGCTGAAGCGCTTCATATCAGCCACCAGCTCAGTGGCGATCTGACTGCGGACTTTACAGACCTTGTTACCGAAACTATGATTGACGAGCTTACCGTTGCCTATGAAGGTATCAGATACCTCAGTAAGGTTAAAGCGAAGCTGGACTCAAAAAT
>CALMDN010000373.1 GCA_937864935.1 uncultured Bacteroidales bacterium | reverse complement strand
TATAGAACTCAGATTTCGGGTTCTGTCCTTCCACATCCAGAAATCCGGTAAACTGCTCTCTGAGGTGTTCAAAGTAGTCGGGCGTAAATCCCCAGAAATTCATTGAAACCGGAGTTTTATCGGCCAGCGGGGTCTCATTGCCATCGGGATTGCGGTAAAGGATAGAGCCGTTAACCCTTTCGATCTGTGTTCGTTCGGTAACACTGATCAGCCAGTTGTCAGCATCAGTACGGCATTCGCCACGCGAAACAGTACCGAAGTCGGAGAGGGTATTCTGCAGTTCATAGGCAACCATCGAATAGTCAGATTCAGCCGAAGCTTCCTGTTCGTTGAAGAAACCAACAATTGTTTTAAAGGCTTCATAACCATAGAAATCATCGGCATTGATGACAGCGAATGGCTCGTTGATCTTTTCAGCTGCCATCAGCACGGCATGACCGGTGCCCCAGGGTTTGACCCTGCCTTCGGGTGCCTTGTATCCTTCGGGGAGTTTGTCGGTTTCCTGAAAGACCCAATCGATGGGGATGTGGCTTTTCAGCCTGTCGATAAAAACATCACGGAAATCTTTCTCAATGTCTTTCCGGATAATAAAAACGACCTTACCGAAACCGGCCCTGATGGCATCATACACCGAATAATCAAGGATGGTTTCGCCGGATGGGCCGATCGGATCGATCTGTTTCAATCCCCCGTAGCGGCTGCCCATACCGGCAGCCAGAATCAGAAGTGTTGGTTTCATATAGTTTCAGGTTTTGTTTCTCAATTGATAGCCTTTGGTGGCGTAATAAATAATAATCAGGTAACTGGGAATCAGCATCCAGTAGGCCTGTTGAGATCCCCATAAATCAGCAAGCTTTCCCCACACCAGGGGCAGCAGGGCCCCTCCGGCAATGGCCATGATCAGCAAGGCTGATCCGGTTTTGATAAAGCTTCCCAGGTTGTGAATCGCCAGTGGCCAGATGGCAGGCCAGACAAGGGCGTTGGCCAGTCCGAGGATGGCGATAAAAAAGACGGAAGTGGTTCCCTGGGTGAAAACAGCACCGAGGGTAAACAATACCCCGGCAACTCCCGAGTAGAGCAATGCTAAACGTTGACTTATATATTTGGGAATCAGTATTATACCGATAATGTATCCGACCACCATGGAGATGAGGGTGTAGGAGGTAAAGGCTTTGGCAACCGATATTTCGATGCCGAGCGATATGCCGTACCGGATGATGGTGTCTCCGGCTATGACTTCAGCACCTACATAGAAGAACAAAGCAACTACCCCGGCAAGCAGGTGCGGAAAATCAAGAATGCGCTTTCTGCCGCTCAACGCGTTGTTGCGGCTTTCAGATTCATCTTCAACATCAATCTCAGGGAGGGGCGAGAAGCGTATACCGATGCCGAGCAGAAACAACACAACCGTCATCACGATGTAGGGGCCGATCACCCTTTCGGCCAGTGCATCAAGCTGGGCCGATCTGGCAGTTTCGCCGAGGGTTGACAGATTCTGAACAAAAGCATCCCCGTCATGCAGGATGTAGTAGGCAAGGATTACAGGAGCGATGGCCCCGGCCAGTTTGTTGCAGATTCCGAGGATACTGATTCTTTTGGCGGCACTTTCGCGCGGTCCAAGGATGGTGGCATAGGGATTTGAGGCGGTCTGCAACACCGAGAGTCCAGTACCCATCACAAACAAACCGGTAAGGAAAAGTCCGTACGTTCTGGTCAATGCAGCAGGAACAAACAACAGGGTACCGATTGCCATTACCCACAATCCAAGCATCATACCCTGTTTGAACCCGGTTTTTTTAAGCAGCCACGACGAAGGAAGGGCCATCACAAAATAGGAGATGTAAAAGGCAAAAGCAACAAACAAGGCCTGATAGTTAGACAGTTCACAGGCGATTTTGAGGTATGGAATCAGGATACCATTGAGCCAGGTTACAAAGCCGAAGATAAAAAAAAGCGCCCCGATGATCGCGATGGACAGGATATAGGATGATTGCTTCGGGTTAACGGAAGATGATTGTTGCATAAGGAACAGGAGGTGTCGGTTTGATGAATGTTTTTCAGATTGTCAGGGTGTAGTGCAGCAGTGTTTCCTGTCTGTTATGCAAAAATCCTGTTCATTACCAGGGCAAGGGTGCCCATGAGCCTGGCATTGTCGCCCAGGTTGGAGGCAACAATGCGCGCATCGCGCCGGATGCGGGCGATGGTGTAGACATTCAGGTTGCTTTCGATAGGGGAGATCATGTAATCTGCCGCCCTCGACATTTCACCTCCGATGATGATCAGCTCCGGGTTGAACAGGTGGATAAGTACCGCCAACCCTCTGCCCAGCGCTTCACCGACACGGGCAAGGTTGTCAATGGCAAACTGATCTCCCTTTTTGGCTGCATTCATCAGCATTTTGATGTTGAGTTTCGAAAGATCGCCTTCGAGCATATCGCTCAGTTGCGTGATCGCCCCACGGTTGATTTCCTGCCGGGCTCTGGCAATGAGCGATTTGCCGGATGCCAGGGTTTCAATGCATCCGATTTTGCCGCAGTGGCAGAGCTGACCATTCGGTTCAATCTGGATGTGACCAAATTCGCCTGAATAGCCGGAATGCCCGGTATAGATCTTTCCGTTGAGAATCATGCTTCACCCGATACCGCTGCCGGCATTCAGACAAAGTACATTCTGATAGCCTTTGGCAAGCCCGAAAGCCTGTTCGCCCCAGGCCATGGCCCTGGTGTCATGCTCAATAAAGACCGGCATGCGGGTTTTTTCACTCAGAATATCAGCTGCGGGTTTTCCGGTATTGAGATAAGTGTAGGACAAACCGGTTTTTATATCGATCAGTCCCGGAAGGGAAATTCCAATGCCAAGCATTTTGCTTTCGTCGATGCTGTATGCCAGCAGCAGCTCGCCCACTTTCTCAGCGATAAACTGCAGGATATCGGGATGGGTATCCAGCCCTTCGTTCAGTTCGTGAATCTCGGAAACCGGATTGTTGAGAAAGTCGAAAATGCCCATTCTTACAAATGAGCGTTCAAGATCAACACCCAATACATATCTTGAAGAAGGATTGATCCCGAAAAGGCTGGGCCTCCGTCCTCCGGTTGATTCACCGATTCCGACTTCCCTGATCAGCTGCTCTGCAATGAGTTCCTCCACAGCCCTGGTGACTGTGGGTGTACTCATCTTTACAGATTGACTTAGTTTGAAGATTGATAGTTCCCCGTGCTGATAGAGCTCTTTGACTATGGACTGTTTTAAGGCTATTCTCCTGAGATAGTTGTTCCTTGAAGTTTCTTCGCTCTTTTTTGTCTTAAAGAGATAATTGGTTGATATCATCTATTTCTGATCTTAGAATTGTGGTAAAGATAAGAAATTTCTGTTTTCTCTGAGTTAAAATTAAAAATTGTTAATAAGATTTTATACCTATGCTCCAATAAAATATTCGTACATTGTATCTGTCTGATTAATAGTAGTATGAATAATAAAGATAAATAAACAATGCTGTTTTATTCCGGAAAACCAGCAGTTGGTTCCGCCTAAACAACTTAAAAACCAAAGTCAGGAAGAATGCTCGGACCCCATGCCGGTTCCGTCTGTCAGTTCAAGGAATAAAAGTACACAACGGCATATCAATCAGGCAGGTAGATCAATTTTCCGATAGCCTTTTTGTCTCCGGAGGTCAGCCTGACGAAACAAATTCCGGGCTTCAGTAGTTTCTTTTCCTCCGGGCTCAGCACCCAGGTGTATTCGCAGCCAGGGATTCCTGTGCGCCGGATGATTGTTTTGCCACTGATATCGGTAACTTCAAGGGTGCTGTTCCCGAACGAAGCCGGAATGTTGCTGAAGGTAACTCTGTCAGAAAACGGATTGGGGTAGCATTGCAGCACCTCAACTCCAGACTGAAGCTGGTTTGCCCAAACGCCGGGTTGAAATTCATAGGCCCCCATGTCAACGATTCCGTCATAAATCCGCTGATATCCGGCCAGATCGGTACCGGGCAGCAGCAGGCCTGTTGTATCGGGATTTCCCGTATTGATACAGGGCGAATCTTCGCTCAGCGAGTAAGGGTAGAGGGTTGACATGCTGAAGCCCGGCAGGGTGTCGATGTTGTTGATGTAGGGGGCTGTATAGGCAGTCCCTCCGGAGCCTTCGAATGCTTCTTTCCCGCCTTCAACATCGCAGTAATAGAACTCCGGCGCAGAATAGATATCCCAGATGTAAACCTCGCTCCCGACCGGGGCGGAATTGTTGTAAAGAATGTTGTTCACCAGCACCGGTACAGCACTGTCGTTGCAATAGAACCCGCCTCCGTATGATTGGGAAAAATTCTCTGTGATGGTATTGTTTACAAAACGGGGGTGGGCCCGGTTGCATGAAATGGCTCCGCCAAAGAAAACACAGGAGTTACCGGTAAACAGGTTGTTGGTGATGGTACGTACCGGATCTGAACGCAGATAACCCAGTGCTCCGCCAAGACCGCTGAAGTTGCCGTGGAAGTGGTTAGCATTCAGCAGAATGTCAGAGTATTCAAAGGAAACTGCTCCGCCGATTCCGGTGGATGCATTGCCTGTAAAGGTGTTACGAATAATATTGGCATTGGAATAACGCGTGCAGACCGCCCCGCCGTAGCCATAGGGTGGCCCCGGAGTGCCGCAGGAATTGTTCTCAAATGTGCACCCGCTGATCAGAATATCGCCCGACTCACAAAACACGGCACCGCCCCAGTAATAAGCCCTATTGTTGAAAAAACGGCTGTGGGAAATACTGACCAGACTGAAGCCCCGGATGTTGAAAACGCCGCCCATCTTTTCAAGGGAGTCGCCGAAGGCTTTTCCGAATTCAAAGGAACAAAAGCTGAAGATAGAGGAATCGGCAGCCGCGCTGGTCTCCGTAAAATCAAAGCCATCCCAGCCACCGCGTTCATTTTCCGGATTGCTGAAGCCGGTTGTATCAGCAACAGAGAATGCAACCGGCAGGGCCTCGGTGCCTGCAGCGTGGATGCTTCCAAGCACTCTGAATCCAAAAAATCCGGAAGAAATTACCTTTGTGCCTGGCAGAAAAGTTAAAAGGCTGTTTTCAGGAACCGTCACATTACCCGAAAGAATCACAGTGTCAGCAAGCAGGGTGCCCGATTGTTCGCCTTGTATCTGAATTGTCTGGCCATTACTCACCGATATAGTCAGGACTGAAAAAGCTAAAAAAATGAATCTTAGATGTTTACCTATCATACTGAGGTTTCTTTAAAGTGCTTCCTGCAATCAAATCCGGAGATACAAATATGCGTGATTTTGATTTATGGGTAGCGGGCACCGGCAATATTTCATCAGTTTCAGGAATACGGTTAGTAGAAGACAGGCATAGAAAGGGTTTTAGCCCAAAAGTTGGCGAAGGCTCGGGTTAAAAATACCTTTGGCAAGCGCGATATTCCCTCCGATCCGGCTTCTCCCGGCTTTTCGGCTAAAGCCGGTTGTTGTCGGGCGTTGCATAAACCCCGGACTGAAGTCCGGGGTAAGATAGTGGGGTTATTTCACTATTCTTCAGAAGTTCGTACCAATGCCCGGACTTCAGCCCACCCCCGGATTCAGGGACCTATACCCGGACTGCGAGCCAAAACCCGGCCCCAGTGACCAATACCCGGATTCTTGAAGTTAAGTGAATCACCAATTCCCTGCCAGGCCCCCGGCTTCAGCAGGGGGCTGATAGAAGTCAGGCATAGAAAGGGTTTTAGCCTAAAAGTTGGCAAAGGCTCGGACAGCAGGCCAACAACCAGACTCATGGAAAAACACCTGGACTATGAGCCAACACCCGGATTCTTGTAGTTAAGTGAATCACCAATTCCCTGCCAGGCCCCCGGCTTCAGCAGGGGGCTGAT
>CALMDN010000372.1 GCA_937864935.1 uncultured Bacteroidales bacterium | reverse complement strand
GCAGGCGTTTCTCCTGATCAATGTCATAGTCTTCGGGCGACAATCCATTGCAGCGTGTAAGCCGGTCGATGGCGTCGAGAAAACCGGCAAATATTCCTTTGTGCCTGATGGTTTCAATGGCATAAACCGAGCAACTGGGTTCAAAAGTACAACTCCGTGCATCCTGCGATGAAAAGAAGTTCTTGTATCCGATAAAAAAAGCAGTGAGTAAAACGCTGGCTTCGTTGGTACTTTCGCTGAAATAGCTGCTGTAGTCATGCACATGGGCTTCGTGCTGCACCGGGCTGACCAGGGCATTGAAATCAACTTTCTGCTGAGCCTCCGCTATGTGCGAAAGCAACAGGTTAAAGTGCAGGAACAGGATAATTATAGAAAGTGTTCTCATCCCAGTTGTTTACTTTCACATTTTTATAGGTAGTAATCTGATGAATCTCCTGGCCCTCGGTGGTATAGGAAAAATTCACGATTTCAGCGGGAAATTCAAATCCTCCGATTTTAACATATTCGGTGAAAATCTGCTTGCCGATCATCTTTTTTGCCGCATCATAGATCAGTACCCCGTACAAGCGGTTATCTTTCACCGATATCTTGATGTCGCCGATCAGTTTTGCATATTCCTTTTTCGGCGACCACAGCGAAATCACCATGTCCTCATCCCTGCTAACATTCTTCAGTTCATACATCGAATTCTTCAGTCCGTAGTCTTTCAGGTTGTTGTTAAGCGCAAGGTTAAACACCGAAAAATCGATGTAACCGGGAATAACCGCTTTCTTTTCCGGCACATTGTCTTTGATGCGGTACATCACCGTATCGTGGAAAAGCCAAACCTCCTTATCAGGAAACTTCACATTGTAAACGATCTTTTTGCGGGCTTTGTCGTAATAAACCTGCCCCATAGTCAGACTGGATTTTCCGTCGGTGTGCTTCTCTTTGACCGAAAAATCAGCCCTGATGCGGTAATAGGCATCCCGTTGGGCCATGGATGGCACCTGAAACAAACCCAACAACACCAGCAGCACAAGTATTCTTTTCATGAATCAATACACTTTTAAAAATTGCTAACGAGTGATCAAACTTATAAATAATTCCGGAAACAGCCCTTGAAAATATGGGCTTAACAGGGGTTGTGACTGGTTTGGGTAAAACAACAACGGAAACTAAAGACCAGATTGCCCTAAAGGGTATAGTTCCATGACATGATCGCAAAGTACCATACCACCACCACTGCCACCTGAACAACGGTGGCGACAATGCATCCGTTGAGTGACATACGGGCCTGGTCTTTGTTGTTGTCAGACAGAATGTAAGCTGCAATAATGCCAATGGGCCCCAATACACAGCCCCACCAGAATCCGGGGATTCCAAGCGGATCTTCACCATTGCCGGGAAATGAAAGATTGCTGCTCAGATATCCAGATTTCAGCAACTGATTATCCTCCAGTTCAGACAATCCGGGGTATCCGTTGGTTGCAATCAAGGTTTCCAGTGCCGACAGCTCCGAAAACTCCTCTTTTATCAATTGGTTGTCAAAGGAAAATTCATCGCTACCGGAGGCCATGGTAACGTATGAAAGCAGGGGGAAAAATATGAGCAGGAAAATTTTTCTATGTTTCATTGATAGTGCATTTGATCTATTTTCCCGAACAGTCGTTTAAAGACGTCGGGTTTGACAGGAGAAAACACCTGTCTTTAGGGTGATTAAATAACCAGTCTTTGTGAAGCTTGAGGCTTAGGATTACATATAAAAAAAGGTATAAGTCAGCATCTACTTTCTTATACCTTTTCAAACTCCGGATTTAATAATCCGTTTTTGCAATATTTTCTTACAAAGCACTATCCAGGATAACCAGGTAGTAGATCAGGTAGAAACCAACCTGTACAACCGTACCGATTATACATCCCGTGAAGGCACTTCTCACTTCATCCCTGTCGTTGTCTGTTACCAGATAAACGACCAGAATACCAACAACGCCCAATACACAGCCCCACCAGAAACCTGGGATTCCCAATGCAGCTTCCGGCATCATGGTGCCCAGATTCATGCTCGCGAATTCAGCTCCGAGGAGATTGTTTTCT
>CALMDN010000371.1 GCA_937864935.1 uncultured Bacteroidales bacterium | reverse complement strand
AGAACCCGATGAAGAAAGGGGAAGAGATCACCTGGAGTGCCCTGGATTCCGAAGTTACCGCATCGCTGAAAGAAATCAGCGCTGCCGGAGGTACAAGCGTTATACTCTCATCTTCCATCATCAGTCCTTCTTCACGGAATCTTATTGAAGAGTTTAAGGCTGCCTATCCTGGGGTGAAACATGTGGTTTATGATCCGGTTTCGGCTTCCGGTATCCTTATGGCTAACCGTGACTGTTACGGACAGGCGGTTGTTCCTGATTATCTTTTCAACAAAGCCGGCGTCATTGTTTCCTTCGGAGCTGATTTCCTCGGCACCTGGCTTTCACCGGCTGAATATACTGCCCGCTATGTGCAGACCAGAAGCCTGACCAGCGGCGAGAAGCAAATGTCGTATCATGTTCAGTTTGAAACCGGCATGACCATTACAGGAAGCAAAGCCGATAAACGGATTCCTGTGAAGCCGTCAGAAGAAGCTTCCCTGGTGCTGGGTCTCTACAATGAGTTGCTCAAGAAAAGCGGGATGGCGGGCACCGGTGCTGCTGCAGAAAATGAATTCATCGCCACCCTTGCCGGCAAACTGCTTGAAAACAAAGGTAAATCCCTTGTTGTATCAGGCAGCAACCATGCCGGTGTCCAGGTGATTGTGAACGCCATCAACAACCTGCTCGAAAGCAATGGCAACACCATCGACTTCAGCCGCCCGCTACTCACCCGGCAGGCCATTGACAGCGAAATGGAAGAACTGGTAGCCCAGATGAACGCCGGTGCAGTTTCAGGTGTGCTATTGTGGAATGTCAACCCTGCCTATGATTACCACAATCCCGCTGCTTTCGTTTCGGGACTCAAAAAAACTAAGCTCAGCCTCTCCTTCAGTCCGGTAATCAACGAAACCATCGAACATACAGTTTACGTGGCACCAGCGAACCATTTTCTGGAGTCGTGGGACGATGCTGAACCCAAAAAAGGCGTTTACAGCCTAGCCCAGCCGGCCATCAGGCCAATCTACAATACCCGTCAGCCGCAGGATTCCCTGCTTAAATGGATGGGTAAGGAAGGAGATTACTATGCTTACCTGAAAAATTACTGGTTAACCAATTTCTGCGGCAACACTGAATCTGTCTGGAAAACCACCCTTCAGGCTGGCGTGTTCGAAAAGGAAGCCACCGGTGTTGTTGTTTCAATGAATGAAGCTACCCTCAGCAATGCCGTTGCTTCGCTTTCTTCCGCGAAAAAGGGAACCGGGATTGAAGCAGTGGTGTATCAGAGTATCGCCATGGGCAACGGAAATCACACCAACAATCCATGGCTGATGGAACTGCCCGACCCTGTGTCGAAAGTATGCTGGGACAACTTTGCCTCCATATCGCCCGAAACTGCAACATCTCTCGGTGTTGAAGCAGGCAATGTAATCCTCGTTAACAACATTGAACTTCCGGTATTTATCCAGCCGGGACAGGCCGCAGACACCATTTCTGTTGCCCTTGGATACGGCCACAGGAATTTTGGCAAGGTTGCCGAAGGAGTCGGAAAGAATGTTTACCCGCTTACCGTTTTCGAAAACGGAAGCCGGTCGTTGGCCAACCTTTCGGTAAAAGTTGAGAAAACCGACGGAAGCTACCAGCTTGCAAGCACTCAGATGCACAGCAGCATGGAAGGGCGTCCGATCGTACGTGAGACGGTTCTCGGCAGTTATCTTGAAAGTCCGGATGCAGGCAACGAACTGCATGCTGAATTTGAGAAAAAGCATGTTACCTTATACAAAGAGACTGAGTTTAAAGGTCACCATTGGGCCATGGCCATTGACCTCAACCGTTGCATTGGGTGCAGTGCCTGTGTGGTAGCCTGCCAGGCAGAAAACAACACCCCGGTAGTTGGTCGCGAAGAGGTGATGAAATCAAGGTCGATGCACTGGATCCGGATCGACAGGTACTATACCGGAGATGAGAAGAATCCGGAAGTTGTATTCCAGCCGCTGATGTGCCAGCATTGCGACAATGCCCCCTGTGAGAATGTTTGCCCGGTATCGGCAACCAACCACAGCAGCGAAGGCCTGAACCAGATGTCTTACAACCGTTGCATAGGAACGAAATACTGCATCAACAACTGCCCTTACAAGGTACGTCGTTTCAACTGGTTCAGATATGCCACCAACGATAAGTTTGATTACAACATGAATTCAGATCTGGGCCGCATGGTGCTGAATCCCGATGTTACGGTGCGTGAGCGCGGTGTGGTTGAGAAGTGTTCCTTCTGCGTTCAGCGTATTCAGGAGAAGAAACTGCTTGCCAAGACCGAGGACAGGCCGCTGGGAGATGGTGAAATTGTTCCTGCCTGCGGTCAGGCATGTCCTGCACAGGCCATTGTATTCGGCGACCTGAACGATCCGCAGAGCAAGGTGTCAAAACTTTTTGAAGACCCGCGCAACTATCATCTGCTCGAGGAACTGCATACTTTACCATCAGTGGGTTATCTGACACTTGTGCGCAACAGTGAAGAGACCCAGGCTTAACAGAATAGTAAGATAATAATACACATAAAAGGCAGACTTTATGTACAAAACCGAAGTGAGAGGGCCGCTGATCCTGGGCGATAAAAATTACCGCCAGATCAGTGATGATGTAATCGCCCCGATAAACAATCCGATTCCGGGTTGGTGGAAATTCTCGTTTTTCATTGCCCTGATGATGGGTGTTTTTGGAATACTGGCCCTATACCAGACGGTTGCTGTGGGGCTTGGCACCTGGGGTGTTAACAATTCCGTCGGATGGGGATGGGAAATCATCAACTTCGTCTGGTGGATCGGTATCGGACATGCCGGTACTGCATTTTCCATCTTCCTGCTGATCCTCAGACAGAAATGGAGAACCTCCATCAACCGCGCAGCTGAAGCAATGACGGTGGTGGCGGTTGCCTGTGCTGCCATCTTTCCGGCCATTCATATGGGAAGGGTGTGGCTGGCATTCTTTATTTTTCCCTACCCGAATACCCGTGGTCCGTTGTGGGTGAATTTCAATTCGCCGCTTTTCTGGGACTTCATCGCCATCAGTGCTTACCTGCTGATCTCTGCCTCTTTCTGGTATTTCGGTATTGTTCCCGATTTTGCAACCATCCGTGACAAAGCCACCTCCAAAGTGAAAAAAGCAGTTTATGGCTTCTTCGCTTTCGGATGGACCGGATCATCCCGTGAATGGCTGCGTTACGAAGCCCTTAGCTATGTGCTTGGCGGTATTGCTGCAGTGCTCGTCGTTTCAGTGCACTCCATTGTATCAACCGACTTTGCCGTTTCTGTGATTCCGGGATGGCATACCACCGTGTTTCCGCCAAATTTTGTTGTAGGCGCTATTTTCTCAGGATTCGCTATGGTAATGACCCTGATGATCATCATCCGTAAAATGTATAAATTTCAGGAATATGTGACTGATTCTCACCTGAATGCCATAGCCAAGATTCTGATCTTTATTTCACTCATCATGGGAACGGCTTATGCCACAGAAATCTTTATTGCCTGGTATTCCGGAAGCCAGTATGAAATGTTCACTTTCTTCAAAAACCGCATCACCGGCGATTATTCTTTCCAGTTCTGGGCGATGGTAGTCTGCAATGCCTTCATTCCTCAGCTTTTCTGGTTTAAAAAGGTGCGTCAGAACCTCACCCTGGCATTTATCATCTCCATTTTTATCAACATTGGTATGTGGTATGAGCGTTTCAACATCCTCATCACCTCGTTGTCGAAAGACTACCTCCCATCCAGCTGGACAACCTACTCACCTACCTGGGTAGAAATCGGCATCTATGTGGGTACACTGGGATTCTTTGCAATCGGGGTACTTCTGTTCTTCAAGTATATCCCGATGATTGCAATCAGCGAAGTAAAGAGTGTGCTGAAGGTTACCACACTGAATCCTAACGACAAAAAACATACAAGCCATGAATAAGACACGGATTGTAGGCGTATTCGACGAAGAGAACAGCCTGATGGCTGCTGTGAATGAGGTTAAAAAGGAGGGAATCGAGATCAACGAGATCTATACCCCCTACCCCATGCACGAGGTAATTGAAGCCATGGGAAAGAAAACAAGGTTCACCACTGCAGCTTTCCTCTACGGATTTTTCGGGGCTTCGGGCGTATTGGCATTCCTCTATTATACATCGGTGATTGACTGGCCGATCAATTATGGCGGGAAACCTACCAATGCCTTTCCTTCGTTCATCGTGGTCACCATCATTCTCACAATTCTCACTGTTACCATCGCCAGTTTGTTCACATTTTCAGCAAGGGCAGCCATCTTCCCGGGCAAAGTGTACGATCAGCCCGACGAGCGGTCGACCGACGATAAGTTTGTGATTGTTTTCGACAAACCGGGTGTTGAGGGAAATGTTGAGAAACTGAATGCCATTCTGAAAGAGAAGGGTGCACTCGAAGTTTATGAAAAAGAGCTCAATCTAAAAAAATAGCGGCACATGATCAGCAAGAAGTTTGTATCAATAACTGCAGTGGCACTGGGTTTTCTGTTTGCAGCGACCTCCTGCGACCGCACACGAAACGATAAGGGTTACGAGTATTTTCCTGACATGGCTCACTCCCTGGCTTACGAAACCTATGCCACCAACCCGGCAATGGCCGACAGTCATGCAATGAGGCTCCCGGCAGCAAATACCATATCGCGGGAAATGATTCCGTACGCCTATCCCAATACCCCTGAAGGAAGGCTGCAGGCTGCTGCTGAGCTTGTGAATCCGCTTGAAGCCACTCCCGACAACATCAGGAGAGGCAAGGAACAGTTCACCATTTTCTGCAACGGATGCCATGGAGAACTGGGCAATGGTGAAGGCTACCTCTTTACAAGCGGCCGCTATCCCATTAAGCCCGCTTCGCTGATTTCTGATAAGATGCTGGCAATGCCTGAGGGAGATATCTTCCACGTAATCAGCGCCGGCTACAACACCATGGGTGCCCACGGTCACATGATACGTCCGGATGACCGCTGGAAAATAGCCATGTATGTAAAAAATGAATTGCAAAAAAACACCGTAAAGTAAAGGAGCGCAATGGACACAAGAATAACCCTTTCAAAACGCTTTCATTATGCAGTCATAGCCCTGATGCTTTTCGGGGCGGCCGTTATTGCTTACGGTTTTATTGCCCATCCTGAGAGGGCCTGGGCCAACCTGCTGCTCAACAACTACTATTTCCTGTCGCTGGCCATAGGTGCAAGTTTCTTCCTGGCCCTGCAACATATCTCTCAATCCGGATGGTCATCGATGTTCAAACGGGTGCCTGAAGCCATGATGGCTTACATTCCCTATGCGGGAATCATCATGCTGCTGCTCTATTTCGGGATGCACTCCCTGTATCACTGGACCCATGAGGATGCCATTGCTCACGATGAACTCATTCAGCACAAATCGCCTTATCTGAATATTCCTTTCTTCTTTATCAGGCTGGTACTCTTTTTCATTGCATGGACCGTAATGACGCGCCTGCTGAGAAAGGCATCGCTCGATGAAGACAAAAACGGCGGAATGCTCTATTTCGAGAAAAGTGAACTCCTTTCGAAGATTCACATCTTCCTGCTGGCCGTTACCTTTTCATTTGCCACTTTCGACTGGATCATGTCGATTGATGTTCATTGGTTCAGCACCATCTTCTCGCTCAAGAACTTCGTTGCAGCCTTTTATCATGGTACTGCAGTGATGGTGCTGATTGTGATCATCCTCCATCAGAAAGGATATTATCCTTCGCTCAACAAAAGCCACCTGCTTGACTTTTCGAGGTATATGTTTATGCTTTGTATTGTTTGGGGGTATTTCACTTTTGCCCAGTTTATGCTGATATGGTATGCCAACATTCCCGAAGAAACAGCCTATTTTTATGAGCGCTGGCACAGCGGATTTAAAGTCATCTTCTATGTGAACTTCGCCATCAACTGGTTTCTGCCTTTCACATTGATGCTTTCGCAGGTAACCAACAAGAATATCCATGTGGTGAAAGCCCTTGCCATTGTTCTGATTGCCGGTCAGTACATCGACCTCTACGAACAGATATTCCCGACCATACTCCATGCACCGGTGTTCGGTCTGATGGAGATCGGATTCTTCGCAGGATTCGCCGGATTGTTTGTGTTTATCTTCGGAAAAGCCCTGGCAAGTGCCAACCTGGTGCCTAAAAATCATCCTTATCTGGAAGAAAGTTTGCATCATCATCTGCATTAAGCAACTTTTTTGTATTTTGCCTGTTTAAGTTCGCGAAATGAAAACGATTCAACTCTTAACCGGACTGGCTTTGCTGGTCTGTACAGGCATTTATGCACAAACACCTGCAGGGGTGAATGCTGCCCAGCAACCTGAAATAGGTATAACTGAGCATCTCGATGAATACCTGCCCGATGACCTGACCTTCACAGGAACGGATAATAAAACTTACAACCTGAAGCAGTTGATCGACAAACCAACGGTGCTGATGTTTGTGTATTACCGTTGTCCGGGAATCTGCAGCCCCCTGATGAACAGCACAGCAGAAATGGTCAATAAGTCAGACCTCATCCTGGGAAAGGATTATCAGATTCTGACCATTAGTTTCGATCAGCGTGAGGGTACCGATCTGGCAGTTAAAAAGCGAAACAATTATCACAACCTTTTAACCAAAGCCGATGTTGATAAAGAAGGCTGGAAATTCTTCTCCGGCGACAGTCTCAACATCACAAGGGCAACAGAAGCGACAGGTTTCAGGTTTAAAAAGGCCGGCAACGATTTTCTTCACTCAGCTACAATTATCGTACTCAGTCCCGAAGGAAAAATCACCCGTTACCTTCAGGGAACCTACTTCCTGCCATTTGAGTTTAAAATGGCTGTTGTAGAAGCATCAGAAGGTAAAAGCGGTCCGACTGTTTTCAGGATACTTCAGTTTTGTTACAGCTATGATCCGGTAGGGCAGCAATATGTGCTCAATATAACCAAAATGGCCGGAACCATTATTCTGGGTATCGGATTGATCGTTTTACTGATCCTGGTACTGAAACCACGGAAAAAGACAGTTACAAATAAAGAATAAATCAAAACAATGGCGGAACACACAGAACACAAACACGAACCCAATTACCTTGAATACCAGGGTAAGTATAAGGGGCTGATGGGCTGGCTCACCTCGACCGACCACAAGCGCATCGGACTCATGTATTTTTATGCCATGATGACATTCTTCCTTTCGGGTGTTGTTATGGGATCGTTGATGAAACTGGAGCTGATAGCGCCCGGTGAACAGCTGATGGGAGCCCAGACCTACAATGGTTTGTTTACGGTTCACGGACTCAC
>CALMDN010000370.1 GCA_937864935.1 uncultured Bacteroidales bacterium | reverse complement strand
CCGGCACAGCCGGCAGCCAACATGGCACGGAGCGCAACCTTTACCTGCTTCCTTTTATCCTGCTTACCTCCCTGTTTTTTCTCTGGGGTTTTGCCCACAGCATCCTCGATGTGCTGAACAAGCATTTTCAGGAGGTGCTGGTGATCTCGCGGGCCCGTTCGGGCATGGTGCAGGCAGTGGTGTATGGGGGTTATTTCATTATGGCCCTGCCGGCGGGCTATTTTATCCGCCGTTTCGGTTACCGCAGCGGGGTGGTGCTGGGGCTGGTACTCTATGGTGCCGGGGCCCTGCTCTTTATCCCGGCCGAGCGTATCATGACCTTCGACTATTTCCTGTTTTCGCTCTTTGTGATCGGCTGCGGGCTCACCTTTCTAGAAACAGCCGCCAATCCTTATGTTACGGAGCTTGGCAGCCGCGAAGGGGCAGCCGGGCGGCTCAACCTTTCGCAGTCGTTCAACGGCCTGGGCTGGATTGTCGGTCCCATGGCCGGCGGGCTGCTGATTTTCAGGGCCGATGGTACCCACGGCAGCGTCGCCCTGCCCTATACCCTTATTGGCTTAGTGGTGCTGGGGGTGGCGCTGGTGTTTTCACGCATCCGCCTGCCCGAGATCCGCACTGAAGCAGCTCCGGCCACCGGGGGCGAAGGCTTGCGCGCACTCTGGCTAAACCGGGTTTTCCGCTTCGGGGTGCTGGCACAGTTCTTTTACGTGGGGGCGCAAACGGGGATCAACAGCTTTTTCATCAATTATGTTACCGAGCTCAGTCCGGGCATTACCCCTCGTACTGCATCCCTGTGGCTCTCCTTTGGCGGGATGGGGCTGTTTATGAGCGGCCGGTTTGCCGGCAGCTGGCTGATGCACCGGATAGCGCCGGCACGGCTGCTCGGGCTTGCTGCCATCATGGCCATGCTCAGCACCGCCCTGGTAATCGTGCGGATACAGGGCGTTTCGCTCATGGCCCTGATTGCTGTTTATCTCTTTATGTCGATCATGTTCCCGACCATCTTTGCCCTGTCGGTCAGCAACCTGGGGGCACATACCAAACAGGGTTCCTCCTTCCTGATCATGTCGATTGTGGGAGGGGCCATTACCCCGGTACTGATGGGCTGGCTGGGAGCCAACAACATGGCCATTGGTTTCATCATCCCCCTGTGTTGTTTTGCGGTGGTATTCGCTTTCAGTAGGTATTACAGGAGATTGAGCAGTGAGAAATGAGTAGTGAGTAGCGATGAGAAGTGAGCGAAGAGAGATGAGAAGTGAGAAGTAAGTAGTAGTTAGTAAGTAGCATGTGAAAAAAATTATCATGTTTAAACAAATCAGGATTTGCTAAATACTAATTACTACATACTACCTACTTTATTCCCTCGACCCTTGGTCACTGAGAGAAGTCGAAGTGCGCCCCTCGTCCCTTAAAATGATTTGTGAGTAAATAGTTATCTGATTATGAAGAAGAAAGTTTTTGTTTCCGGCTGTTTTGACCTGCTTCATTCGGGCCATGTGGCCTTTTTTGAAGAGGCGGCCGGGCTTGGTGATCTGTATGTCGGCATTGGCTCCGACAAAACCATCGCTGAGCTGAAGGGGCGGAAAACGGTGAATACCGATCAGGAGCGCTTGTATATGGTGCGGGCGCTCAGGGTGGTGAAGGAGGCCTGGATCAACAGAGGATCGGGTATCATCGATTTTTACGACGATCTGCTGAGGCTTGCGCCCGATATCCTGTTTGTGAATGAGGATGGTCATACCCCGGAGAAGTCGGCCCTGTGCCGGAAGCTGGGCATTGAATACCGCATCAGCCGGAGGATACCGCACGCTGATCTGCCGGTGCGCAGCACCACCGCCCTGCGCAGGGAGTGCCGCATTCCTTACCGCATTGACCTGGCGGGCGGATGGCTCGATCAGCCATACGTATCGGACCACTTCCCCGGTCCGGTGATCACCATCTCCATTGAGCCGGATTACGATTTCAACGACCGCAGCGGGATGTCGACCAGTACCCGCAAGAAGGCCATTGAGCTCTGGCAGCATGAGGTACCTGCGGGTGACCTCGAGAAGCTGGCCAGGGTGCTCTTCTGCTACGAAAATCCTCCCGGAGCGAAGTACATCAGCGGGTCGCAGGACAGCCTGGGCATCGTGTTGCCCGGCCTGAACTACCTTTGGTACGACCGCGGACAATACTGGCCCGGGGAGGTGAGGAGCCAGCTGACAGAAGAACTGTTGCAATGGATTGAGCAGCGCCTGTTTCTGCTGGCATTGAAGCCCCGGGAAGCAGGATTTGATGTCACTGAGCAGACCAGGATCAATGCTGCGGATGCAAAAGCGCTGTCGGAAGCGGCGGTCCGTTTGTGGGATGCTGCCCTGGCCAGGGATGCCAGGAGCTTCGGCACTGCCATGCTTGACTCTTTCCATGCCCAAACGACCATGTTCCCTCACATGATCACCCCGGCGGTAAGGGAAGCCATGGAACATATCCCCGAGGGGGTTTTGGGCTACAAGCTCAGCGGGGCCGGGGGTGGGGGATACCTGATACTGTTTTCGGAAACCGCAATTCCCGACACCCTGCGCATCCGCATTCACCGACAGGGTTCCTGATAAGCCCTTGCCATATACCTCTGCCTTCGTGATGTCAGACTTTAAAACCAGCCTATGCGCCGTTTCGGACAAGTAATCAGGGTTAAACCCGACAAACTGGAACATTACCTTGCACTGCATGCCAACCCCTGGCCTTCGGTGCTGAAGATGATTTCAGACTGTAACATCCGCAATTATTCAATATACCTGCTGCAGGACAAGCTGTTGTTTGCTTATTTCGAATATACCGGAAGTGATTTTGAGGCCGATATGCAGCGAATGGCTGCTGATCCGGAAACCCGCCGATGGTGGGCAGAAACCGACCCCTGTCAGGAAAGCCTTGAACTGTCTCCAGGCGAATGGTGGCACAACATGAAGGAGGTGTTTCACTGCGATTAGAATGCGCGTGCCAACAGGGATGCGCGCCAACGGGTCGCGTGTCAACCCCGGTTCTAAGCCCTTGACGTTCGCGCACATCTTATTTTCTGACCTGTCTGCATGGGCAAACAGCCTGCCCTGTCTGCCTGTAGCATACAGGCAGGCTGACTGAGTCAAGCAGACAGGGCAGGTGCGTGTGAACAACTCCTATCCCGAATCACCAATCTGGTGAAAAATTCATATTCAGATTGAATACCGGCAAGAATCATTTCACTAAATTTACATTCAATGTGCTTCATTTAAATTATGCATTTATGTCATAAAGATATAAAGCGGCGGAAAGCGGTGCACCTTATTTTATAACGCTTACACTCGTTAAATGGCTTCCGGTACTGTCCTTACCGGCTGTATCTGATGTTGTTATCAATTCTCTTAAATATTGTCAGGCAAAAAAAGGATTAAGAATATTCGGATATTGTTTTATGCCAAGTCATATCCATCTGATTGTCCGCTCAGATATTTTGGCAATAGGTTTTGTTGTTCGTGATTTGAAGAAATACACTTCATTCATGATTGCTGAAGTAACAAAAAATGACCTGTCATTAAGAAAATATTATCAGGTTTTCCAAAAAACCTCAACAACAACCGCAAGGAATAAGCAATATAAAGTCTGGTTGGATGGTTATCATCCTGAAGTGATTTATAGCTCCAGCTTTTTCTATCAGAAACTCAACTACATCCATCGTAATCCAGTTGAAGCACGTCTGGTTGAGAGGGCTGAGGAATATTTTTTCAGTTCTGCCCGAAATTATGCTGAGTTAGATGCTCCTTTGGAAATTGTAATGGAAACAAGGGAGCTATTGACCTATTGACCTGGAAATTAAATAGTAAAAAATCTTTTTTGTGTTGTAAACCTTCAGGCATTGTCTACAAGTCGATTCCGGAAATATGGCAAACGGTTGAA
Source organism: uncultured Bacteroidales bacterium (assembly GCA_937864935.1). Classification (GTDB taxonomy): domain Bacteria; phylum Bacteroidota; class Bacteroidia; order Bacteroidales; family Lentimicrobiaceae; genus Lentimicrobium. The sequence goes on along the minus strand of CALMDN010000370.1, from coordinate 86 downwards.
AACCGGCTTCAAATAGGAAAATCCGGTAAAATGCATCCGCACGCACCTGCCTGTTTGCCCATGCAGACAGGTCAGAAGATAAGATA
>CALMDN010000369.1 GCA_937864935.1 uncultured Bacteroidales bacterium | reverse complement strand
CTGTACAGCCCTCCCTGCCTGCTTCGGATATTGTATTCATCCAGCCGCATTACGCCGAATACGTGATCTCTTTTAATCCTGTTTCTACCAAAGGAATCAGGATAATCGGCGATGCTGCGGTACAGGGCCACTGGAATAAATACACCAAAAATGTTTCCGGTTTTACATCCATTACCGAATTAAGTGTTTACCCTTAAAATCAAATCAATGAAAATACACTCCGGAATTTTTGTGTTGGCTTTGGTTTCTGCTCTGGCTGCTTTTACCTTGACTTCATGCACCAGGGCACCGAAATCAGGCAATCCTGATCCTTCAACGATCAGGTTGACCCACCAGCAGCTTCAGGATAAAATCAAGGGTGGCTGGGCTGGTCAGACTATCGGCGTAGTTTACGGTGCGCCGGTTGAATTCAAGTACCAGGGTTCGATTATCGGCGATCATCAGATTATTCCCTGGAACGACACCATTGTGAAATACTGGTGGGTGAAGAAACCGGGACTGTTCGACGATATCTATACCGATCTGAATTTTGTGGATGTATTTGAAAAATGTGGCATGGAGGTCAGTTCAGATACCATTGCTGCTTACTGGGCCAACACCGCTTATCATCTGGCACATGCCAATCAGGCTTCCAGGTACAACATTCTTCAGGGAATGAAGCCTCCGCAAACCGGATTCTGGAAAAACAATCCCCATGCCGATGACCTTGACTTCCAGATTGAATCGGATTTCATCGGGCTGATGGCCCCGGGAATGGTAAACCATGCCACCGGGATTGCCGATCGCGTTGGGCACATCATGAACAGCGGCGATGGCTGGTATGGCGGAGTATTTATGGCATCACTCTATTCTATGGCCTTTGCAACCAGGGATGTTAACTCACTTGTTGAAACTGCCATTCAGACAATCCCCGAAGGAACCCTCTTTCGTTCGTGCATCAACGATGTGATTGCGCATTACAAAAAGTATCCCGACGACTGGAAAACTACCTGGTTTGAGATCGAAAAGAAATGGAACCGGGATGTTGGTTGTCCGAAGGGAGTTTACCTCTCGTTCAACATCGATGCCAAAATTAATTCGGCTTATGTCGCGCTGGCCCTGCTTTATGGTAGAGGGAATTTCACCCGGTCGGTGGATATTGCAGCTCGTTGCGGGCAGGATGCTGATTGCAACGCTGCTTCCGTTGGTGGCATCCTCGGGGTTATGAACGGGTATTCGGGCATCCCTGAATTCTGGCTCAAACCATTACAACAGATTGAAAATCTCAACTTTGAAAATACCACCACTTCACTATCCCGCGCTTATCAACTAAGCTACAGCCATGCACTCAGCATGATAAAACTGGCTGGGGGAAAAACCAATGGCAAAGAAGTGGAAATCCCGTTTGAACAACCTGTTGCGGTTGCTTTTGAACAGAATTTCGAAAGAACATTCCCGATTGCCCGGATAAAAACCGACTATTCCCTGACTGATGAATACAACTTCACGTTTACCGGAAACGGCTATATTCTGTATGGCAATATGGTCAAAAGCTCGAAAGTGGATCTGGATTACGTTGACAGGGTCTCAAAACGCCTGGGTTCAGAAGTGTTTGGCCTTGCAGAACCCGATGACCCATACGTGGCTCAGGTGGAAATTTACATCGACGGCAACCTTGACGAAACAGTAAACCTGCCCATGAAAAACACCTCACGCCGACTCGAACCTGCCTGGAAATATCTACTGGCTGAAGGACCTCATTCGGTGAGGCTGAAATGGATAAATCCTGAGCCTGCTTATCTCATCAGGCTGAACGACCTGATTGTGTATTCTGAAAATGAACCTGTTAATCCAATGATAAATAAGTGAGACCATGAAGAAGCTAATCCTGATCACGGGCATCACCCTGTTTCTTTTGTCCTGCGGGCCGCAGAAAACTCCGGTGCAATTACCGGCAGAGGTTACCATGAGTACAAAAGTACTGTTAGACAAGATCAGGGGAGGATGGGTAGGTCAGACCATTGGTTGTACTTATGGCGGGCCCACCGAATTCAAATTCAAAGGTACCATGATTCAGGACTATCAGCAGATGGTCTGGTACAACGACTACATCGTTGATACTTATAAGCAGGATCCGGGATTGTACGATGACGTTTATCTTGACTTTACCTTTGTTGAAGTGATCGACCGTCTGGGTGCTGACGCACCGGCTGATTCGTTCGCCATGGCTTTTGCCCGTGAAGATTACAAACTCTGGCATGCCAACCAGGCTGCCCGTTACAACATTCTGAACGGTATTATGCCCCCGCAATCTGGTCACTGGATGAATAACCCCCATGCCGATGATATTGATTTTCAGATAGAATCTGACTTTGCAGGGCTGATGTCGCCGGGGATGATCAATACAGCTTCTGCTATCTGCGATCGAACCGGACATATCATGAATTACGGTGACGGTTATTATGGCGGTGTTTTTATGGCCGGTATGTACGCAACCGCTTTTGTTTCCGATGATATCGAATTCATCATCCGGCAGGGTTTGAAGCCGGTGCCTGAAAAAAGCAGGTTTTACCGCACGATTTCCGATGTGCTCAAGTGGCATAAACAATATCCCGATGACTGGAAAAAATGCTGGTTTGAAGTCGAAAAAGCCCATACTTCCGAAAAAGGGTGTCCCGAAGGTGTGTTTAATGCATTCAACATTGATGCCTCTGTTAATGCAGCCTACGTGGCAATAGGACTGCTTTATGGCGGGAAGGACTTTTACAAAACCATGGACATTGCTACCCGTTGCGGTCAGGATTCTGATTGTAACCCTGCCACGGCGGCCGGCATCTTAGGGGTTATTCTGGGATATGAGAACATTCCTGCTTTCTGGAAACCGGCTATTGAAAAGGCGGCGGGGTTGCAGTTTCCTTATTCTGCAATTTCGTTGAACGAGGTGATCGAAATGAGCCATCGTCATGCCATCGCACAGATAGAAAAAAACGGTGGCCGGATTGCCGGTGATCAGGTTACCATTCAGGTGCAATCGCCCGAAGTGCTGCCCTACGAAGAATCGTTTACAGGAATGGTTCCCGTGAAAGAGCTGCTCGTCAGAACCGATCATCTGGAAAATAGCATCCGGATCGGGTTCAACGGAAACGGCATTGTGGTGCTGGGGAATGTCAAATCACGGTGCTTCGACGAACAGCGTGATTTTATAGCCTTGCTCGATGTGTATATTGATGGTGAAAAAACTGAACAAGTCAAGATGCCTTTCAACTACATTGTGAGAAAGTACGATATCTACCACAAATACCTTTTACCCCCGGGCGATCATACCCTGGAAATCAAATGGGCGAATCAGGATCCTGATTTCAGGATTTATTTCAAATCGTATTTAGTGTACAACGATAAACCGTACGAACGTGCTCCACAGATGTCAGTGGTAGTAGGTAAATAAAAGATTATGAGGCAACTGAATCATTGGTTTTATCTCATCTCCGCGATTTTGGCTCTGCTGGCTGCTTCGGCATGTAAGCCAGACCCTGATGACGGGGACCCGCCAGTGCCATTCACGCGGCTCGTCGAAAATCAGTTTATTCAGAGTAAAATACTGGCGAGGAAAATCAATTATGCAGTTTTGTTGCCTGAAGAATACGAGAAGGGCTCAGGTATGTATCCGGTGGTTTACCTCCTTCACGGATATGGCGATAGCGAAAAGGCCTGGTATCAGGGTGGTAACATAAAGTACTATGCCGATCTGTATGAATGTGAAACGGGTCCCGCGATTTTTGTAATGCCCGATGGGTTCAATACATACTGGGTCAACAAATACAACGGCAATTACCCGTATATGGATATGCTTATCAGAGAGCTGGTTCCCGGGGTGGATTCCCTTTATCGCACCAGTGCCGACCCATCGCAAAGGGCTGTTATGGGTTACTCCATGGGTGGGTACGGGGCGCTGGCCCTTACCGCCATGAATCCTGAAGTTTTCGGTACTGCGGTGGTACTGAGTATGTCGTTCAGAACCGATCAGCAATACCTGGCTGAGCCTCAGGACAATTTCGACAGCCAGTGGGGCAGTATTTTCGGAGGCATCGGGAAAACAGGGGAAGAGCGTTTAACACCCTATTTTAAAGAGTATAGCCCTTTTTATTTCTTTGCCGATCCGGGTAACCTGTCGCTCAGCGGGCAGCGTTATTTCATCGATTGTGGCGATGACGAGGAAAGTCTCTCGCAAACCAACGGTTCGCTCCATATCCGGATGCGCGATCTGGGTGTGAGCCACGAATTCCGGATGCGCAACGGAGCCCACACCTGGGATTACTGGCATGGCGCGCTCCCCGAAGCATTACACTATCTGGGATTCGCTTTCCGGAATAGTGGTTACCCGCAGGAGGGTGCAACGGTTGAAACAGGCACTGGTATTGCGTCGGAACGTTTCGTTGATCTGTTGGTTCCGGGTAACACACTGCCTGTGTCGGTTGTGATTCCGGGAACTTACAACTCCGAAACAGCCGCTTACCCGGTCATCTGTCTGTTGCATGATACAACCGCTGCAGGTGATCAGATTACGCAGGAAAAACTCCTGCAACTGATGAGCAGAAACATGGATGCAGCCCGGTTACAGAAATCCCTGTTGGTTGAGATCCGGTGCGGGGAAGCTTACCTGGAGGGGGCCGGAATCTCCGGAATTATGCAGGCGGTCAGAGAGAACTTCCGGACGGCAACAAACGGGAAACAAGCTGTCATTATCAGCAATCACAACGCCGGAGCAACCCTGGTCAACATGCTGGATGATGTAGGGCCCCTCTTTAATGCTTGCCTGTTTTTTGAGGCTGCTTTGCCGGATGACGCTTCGGTT